>NZ_CATNVN010000085.1:0-7864 GCF_951230505.1 uncultured Neisseria sp. | reverse complement strand
CGCGCCTCACCCTCGCCCATCCGCAATACGGCGATTTGATTTGGTATCCCCACGCCGACCACGATACGGACAAACCGCAAACCGGACAGGAAATCCGCATCAGCGTGGATGAAAGTCAGATCGTTTGGTTTGATTGAATTTGATGGATTGAAAAAGAAAAAGTCCGTCTGAAACTTAAGTTTCAGACGGCCTTATCTATTCAATCAAAATCAGTCTTTCAACTTCGCCAACTGAGTTTGAACTTTCGCCATTTTGTCTTCCAATTCCGCCAAATCGGCTTTGTCTTTTTCCACCAAATGCGCTGGGGCTTTTTCGGTGTAGCCGGGTTTGGAGAGTTTGGCATTGAGTTTGTCCAAGGCTTTTTGCAGCTTCTCGGCTTCTTTGCTCAAACGGGCGGTTTCGGCGGCTTTGTCGATTTCAACTTTCAACATCAGGCGCGCGCCATTGCAGACGGCGACAGGTGCGTCTTCCGCTTCGGGCAGGTTGTCCACCAGCTTGGCTTCGGTCAGTCGGGTCAGCGACGGCAGGTATTTGAGCAGGCCTTCGAGTTCTGCACTGCCTTCGATAAAGAGCGGTGCTTTGACGTTTGGCGCGATACCCATTTCGCCGCGCAGTTTGCGTACTTCTTCCACCAAGTCTTTCAATGCGGCCATTTTGTCGAAGGCCGTCTGAACGATTTGTTCTTTATCGGCTTGCGGATAGGCGGCCAACATGATGCTGTCGGCGGTTTTGGCATTGGCCAAAGGCGCAACGACCTGCCACAGCTCTTCAGTGATGAACGGCATGATCGGGTGCAGCAGGCGCAGGATGGTTTCGAGTACGCGTACGAGGGTGCGGCGTGTGGTGCGCTGGGTTGTCGGGCAGCCGGTTTGGATTTGCACTTTTGCCAGCTCGATGTACCAGTCGCAATATTCGTTCCACACAAATTCGTACAGCGTTTGCGCGGCAAGGTCGAAGCGGTAGGTTTCAAAGGCTTCGGCAACAGCGGCTTCGGCCTGTTGCAGTTTGCCGATAATCCATTGGTCGGCGAAGGTAAACGCCAACGGCTGCATTTCGTCTTGACCGCAGTCTTTGTCTTCGGTGTTCATCAACACGAAATTGGTGGCGTTCCACAATTTATTGCAGAAGTTGCGGTAGCCTTCGGCGCGTTTGAAGTCGAAGTTGACGCTGCGCCCCAAGCTGGCGTAGCTCGCCATGGTGAAGCGCAAGGCGTCCGCGCCCATGCTAGGGATGCCTTCAGGGAAGAGTTTTTTCGTGGCTTCTTCCACTTTCGGCGCGGTTTCGGGTTTACGCAGGCCGGTCGTACGTTTCACCAGCAGTTTTTCCAAGTCGATGCCGTCGATCAAATCCACAGGGTCGATGACGTTACCTTCGGATTTGGACATTTTTTTGCCTTCGTGGTCGCGTACGATGCCGTGGATATACACGTCTTTAAACGGTACTTTGCCGGTAAAGTGGGTGGTCATCATAATCATGCGCGCCACCCAGAAGAAGATGATTTCGTAGCCGGTAACCAAGACGTTGGACGGCAGGAAGGCTTTGAGTTCGTCGGTTTCAGACGGCCAGCCGAGCGTGGAGAACGGCACGAGCGCGGAGGAGAACCATGTATCCAATACGTCTTCTTCGCGGGTCAAGCCTGTTTTACCGGCTTGTTTTTCGGCTTCTTCCTGATTGCGGGCGACGTAAACATTGCCTGCTTCGTCGTACCACGCGGGGATTTGATGACCCCACCACAGTTGGCGTGAAATACACCAGTCTTGGATGTTGTTCATCCATTGGTTGTAGGTATTGACCCAGTTTTCAGGGATAAAGCGCACTGCGCCGCTGTCGACGGCTTTTTTGGCTTTGTCGGCGAGGCTCAAGCCTTTGAATTCGCTGTCAGGCTCGCCGCCGTTTGGCGTGGCGGACATGGCGACAAACCATTGGCTGGTCAGCATCGGCTCAATCACCGAACCGGTACGGTCGCCTTTCGGCGTCATCAGCGTGTGCGGTTTGATTTCGACCAAGAAGCCTTGTTCCTGCAAATCGGCAACCATTTGTTTGCGCGCGGCAAAGCGGTCCAAGCCTGCGTATTTTTCAGGCAGGGCAAAGCCTTGTTGCGCTTCGCCTTTGAAGTTGAACACTTCGGCGTTTGCCAGCACTTTGGCTTCCAAGTCGAACACATTAATCAGGCGTGTGTCGTGACGTTTGCCGACTTCGTAGTCGTTAAAGTCGTGCGCAGGCGTGATTTTCACGCAACCTGTACCGAAGTCTTTTTCAACGTATTCGTCAGCGATAACGGGAATGGTACGGCCGGTCAGCGGCAGGATTAATTCCTTGCCAATCAAATGGGTATAACGTTCGTCTTCAGGATTGACGGCAACGGCCACGTCGCCCAGCAGCGTTTCAGGACGGGTAGTCGCTACGATAACGGCTTCGACAGTATTGTCAGCCAACGGATAGCGGATGTGCCACATAGAGCCTTGTTCTTCCACGCTTTCCACTTCCAAATCAGACACTGCCGTACCCAAAACCGGATCCCAGTTCACCAAGCGTTTACCGCGGTAAATCAAGCCTTGTTCAAACAGGCGCACAAACACTTCGGTAACAGTTTCGGCACGCACGTCGTCCATCGTGAAATACTCGCGCGTCCAGTCGGCAGAGCAGCCCACGCGGCGCATTTGTTGGGTAATCGTACCGCCGGAAACTTCTTTCCATTCCCACACTTTTTCCAAGAATTTTTCGCGGCCCAAGTCATGACGAGACACGTTTTGCGCGGCAAGCTGACGCTCGACCACGATTTGCGTGGCGATGCCCGCGTGGTCGGTGCCCGGAATCCAGGCAGTGTTGCAGCCTTTCATGCGGTAGTAGCGGGTCAGGCCGTCCATGATGGTTTGGTTGAAGGCATGGCCCATGTGCAGCGTGCCAGTTACATTGGGCGGCGGCAGTTGGATGGAGAAAGACGGTTTGGTCAAATCCATATCAGGCTGGAAATAGCCCTGCTTTTCCCAGTTTTGATAATGTTTGGATTCGATTTCAGCTGGATTGTATTTGTCTAACATGATGGAACTTTGTGAAATTAAGGTTATTTTTGATGTGCGGATTATAACGCAAAAAGGCCGTCCGAATCATTTCAGACGGCCTTTGGCATACGGGTTTCAAAAATGGAACAATACCAGGCTGACGGCAATCACCGCCATGCCTGTTGTCAGGCCGTAAACGGTTTCGTGGCCGTCTGAATAACGTTTGGCGGCCGGCAGCAGCTCGTCCAACGCCAAAAACACCATCACGCCGGCTATCACGCCGAACACCGAACCAAACACGGCAGGCGACAAAAACGGCTGCAAAACCAAATAGCCCAAAGCCGCCCCCAAAGGCTCGGCCAAGCCGGATAGCAGACACGCCCATACCGTTTTCTTACGGCTTCGGGTGGCAAAATAAACCGGCGCGGCGATGGAAATGTCCTCCGGAATATTATGGATGGCAATCGCCAAGGCCAAAGGCATCCCGACTCCCGGATTTTCCAAGGTGGCAAAAAACGTTGCCAAGCCTTCGGGGAAATTGTGCGCCGTAATCGCAAACGCCGCCATCATACCGACTCGTGCGATATGGCGGCGTTTGCTTTCTTGAAACGACGGGTCTTGCGCATCCAAGGTTTCATGCGGGTTCGGCACCAGGCGGTCAATCAGCGCGATGCCGCCCATCCCGGCCAAAAATGCCATGGTCGCCGCCGCAAACGCGTGGTCTTTATCATAAATTTCAGCGAACGCCTCACTGGATTTACTGAAAATTTCCGTCAGAGAAACATATACCATCGCACCGCCGGCAAATGCCAAACCAAACGACAACACGCGCGGATTGGGCGTTTTGGAAAACATCACCAAGCCGCTGCCTAATACGGTAAACAAACCAGCGGCCAGCGTGATGGAAAAGGCAACGGCCAAATTGGACATCGAAAAATCGGGCATGAGAAAACCTGCGCTAAAAGCTGGGACAGGTTCAGACTAACACTTTTTAATGAGCATGATAATAGTTATTATTTATTTTACTAATTGGATACCCGAATTTTGAAACAAAGGGCCGTCTAAAAAATGGTTTTCAGACGGCCTTTAAATTTGAAACGTCGCTAAACCTTATCGCTTTCCAACTTAAGCCTGATAGCGCGACAGGCTCAAGTCGTCGCTTCGGATTTCGGTGTCTTTGCCGCTCACGATATCGGCGGTTAATTTTGCCGAACCCAGCGACATGGTCCAGCCCAAAGTGCCGTGGCCGGTATTCAGGAAGAGATTATCAAAGCGGGTGCGTCCGATTAACGGCGTGCTGTCGGGCGTCATCGGTCTGAGGCCGCTCCAGAACAATGCTTGGTTCAAATCGCCGCCTTCGGGGAACAAATCGTTGACGACCAAAGCCAAGGTTTCGCGGCGTTTTTCGGACAATTTGATTTCGTAGCCCGATAATTCCGCCATGCCGCCGACGCGGATTCTGTTGTCAAAGCGCGTGATGGCGACTTTGTAGCTTTCATCCAAGACGGTGGAGACCGGCACGCCATCGGAATTGGTGACCGGCAGGGTCAAGGAATAGCCTTTGACGGGATAAATCGGCAGATTGAGATCCAACTGAGCCAAAACCGTCCTGCTGAAGCAGCCGAGCGCGCAGACAACGGCATCTGCTTCAAACCGCCCTGTTTCGGTTTCAACAGCTTTGATGCGCAGTCCGTTGTGGTCGATGCGGCTGATGGTTTGATTAAAATGAAACTGTACGCCCTTTTCCTGGCACAATTTGTATAGGTTTTCAGTGAAGAGATGGCAGTCGCCGGTCGCATCCGCAGGCAGGTGCAGGCCGCCGGCAATTTTGGCGGTAACGCGTGCCAGCGCAGGTTCAAACTCTGCGCATTCTTCGGGTTTCAGACGGCGGTACGGCACGCCGTAGCGTTCCAAAACGGCAATGTCTTGTTCTGCCGCTTCGACCTCTTTAGCCTGACGGAAAATCTGCAATGTCCCTTTTTTGCGCCCTTCAAAATTCATGCCGGTTTGCGCTTCAAAACGGCGGAACATCTCGCGGCTGTATTCGGAAATCCTGACCATGCGCTCTTTGTTGGTTTGATAGCGCGCTGCCGTGCAGTTTTGCAGCATTTGCCACAGCCATTCGATTTGATACAGGCTGCCGTCAGGGCGAAACAGCAAAGGCGGATGGCTTTTAAACAGCCATTTCAACGCTTTGGTCGGGATACCGGGTGCCGCCCAAGGCGTGGTATAGCCGTAGGAAAGCTGGCCTGCATTGGCAAAACTGGTTTCCATCGCTACGCCCTCGGCGCGGTCGATGACTGTTACTTCATGTCCTGCCTCTGCCAGATACCACGCGGAAGATACGCCGGCAACGCCAGCACCTAAAACAAGCACTTTCATTTTTCTCCTCCTCTGACTTTTTTCCAAACAGACTTAATATACATCGGGCCGTCTGAATATTCATATTCAGACGGCCTTGGATATTAATGCGGCAATTCGCCGTTTTTGATTTTTTGTTTGAAGTCGCGCGTTTCATTGACGATGACTTTCGCCATCAACAAAAGCGCAATCAGGTTGGGCAATGCCATCAAGCCGTTGAATGTGTCCGAAGCCAGCCACACCAAATCAAGGCTCAACACGGTTCCCAGCATAACTGAAGAAACATAACCCACGCGGTACAAACTGGCAAACTTCTCGCCGAAGACGTAAACCGCGCATTTCTCGCCGTAATAACACCAGCCGAGAATGGTTGAGTAGGCAAAGAAAATCAGGCCGATGGTGACAATCCAGCCGCCGATACCGGGCAGCATTTTTTGGAAAGTGACGGTTGTCAGCGCCGCGCCGCTCAATTCAGGTTTCACAAATTCGCCGCCTGCGCCGAGCAGACCCATAACCAACACGATACCGGTAATCGAGCAGACAACGATGGTGTCCAAAAACGTACCGGTCATGGAAACCAAAGCCTGACGGACGGGGTGGTCGGTTTTCGCGGCGGCGGCGGCAATCGGCGCAGAACCCATACCTGCCTCGTTGGAGAACACACCGCGCGCCACGCCGTAGCGGATGACCGTACCAATAGCGCCGCCGGCCACAGCTTGCGCGCTAAACGCATCAGAGAAAATCAGTTTGACGGCAGGCATCAATGCGTCAGAATTCACGACAATAATGGAAATACCGCCCACTACATAAAACACTGCCATGGCAGGTACGATAAAGGACGCGGCTTTGGCAATACCCTTAATGCCGCCCAAAAGCACAATGGCCGTTAATACAGTCAATATCACGCCGGTGTAGGCAGGTTCGACACCGAAGCTGGTTTGTACTGCCTGCGCAACCGAGTTGGACTGCACCGAGCTGCCGATACCGAAGGAAGCGAATGTGCCGAACAGCGCAAACGCAACGGCCATCCATTTCCAGTTTTTGCCCAAGCCTTTTTCGATGTAATACATCGGGCCGCCGGACATTTCGCCTTTGGAATTGGTGACGCGGTATTTCACCGCCAACACGCCCTCGCCGTATTTGGTGGCCATACCGAAAATAGCGGTCATCCACATCCAAAATACCGCGCCCGGGCCGCCGGTCACTACGGCAGTCGCTACACCGGCGATATTGCCCGTACCGATGGTGGCCGACAGCGCGGTCATCAACGCTGCAAAATGGGAAATATCGCCTTCGTGGTCTTCGCCGTCTTCATGCTTCTTTGACGGCACAAACGCCTGTTTCAACGCATAACCCAACATGGTGAACTGCAAGCCTTTCAGCAAAACGGTCAGCAAAATGCCCGTGCCGACCAGCAGCATCAACATAATAGGCCCCCAGACCCAGCCGCTGATGGTTTCAAAAAAGGCTTTGAGATTGTCTAAAAGCAATTGCATGGTTTTTCTCCTTTGTCTGTTTTATTTTTTTAAAACACCACTTTTTTGTAGTGTCCTGTAATTTCAGCATAGAATGTTTAAGATTACAACATATTTATTTTCAAAAGCTTTTCGTATTTTTACCCTAAATAAAACCCAATCGACACTAAGAAAATTGTTTACAATCCAGAGCAGGCCTAGACCCCAGCCCAATTAAAATGACAAATAAAAGTATGCTTTAAAACATCTTCCTGCCAACTGTTTAAAAAAATTCAGACCGTCTGAAAAAAGTCTTTCAGACGGCCTGAATGTGCGTGCCGCAACCCTATTTCAGCAACCCGGCCAACACTCGGGCAAAACGCTCCGTCGCGCCTTCGCTGGTGTGCAGGTACAGGGCAGGTTCGATGAGTTCCAACTCATTGAGCAGGAAGGTGTCGCTGATTAATGTACCATCCACTCGGGCGTAAACCGGCATTTGTGGCAAAATGGCCAGTACGTCTTGCGCGGCACGGACAGCAAACTCGGGCGGCTCGATACCGAACACCGACACGCCATAGGCCGAGTTGGCGCGCCATTCGCCTTGCGGCGGCTGACGGCGCACGGCATGGCTGAATGCGCCGTTGAAAAACACCAGCGAGGTTTCGCCCGCTGTTTCGATTTCGCGGATATAAGGTTGAACCATCATACCTTGCGGATAATCCGCCATATCCACGTCCAATGCCTCCGCACAAACTTTGACTACGCCTTTGCCGCTCTGCCCGAATGCGGGCTTGATAACTGCTTCCGTCCAGCCTTGTTGTTTCAGAATATCGGCCAATTTGTCTTTGTGCGCGGGAACAAACACGCTGGGAATCACTTGCGCGCCGCGTGCCGCCAAATCGCACAAATACGTCTTTTCCATATTCCAAGCCATCAATTCGGGCGGATTGATAAAACGCTGCCCCGCCTGCCCGGCTTGCTCCAGCCATTGACGGAAGGCTTCGGGTTCGGCGGCATAATCCCATGCGCACAAAGGCAGCAAAAACG
>NZ_CATNVN010000084.1:0-7896 GCF_951230505.1 uncultured Neisseria sp. | reverse complement strand
GCAAACCAGGCCTACTGAAACAGACAGCGCCAGCAAATCGATATCATTGGGATTGTTCGGGTTTTTGCTGTCGATAAACTGATTACTCTGCATGATGCCGAGTGCTTGAATTTGATCGCGATAACGGGCGGCTTCTTCAAATTGCAAATTCGCGGCTGCGGTTTGCATTTTGTGTTGCAAGGTACGCGTCAGTTCGTCGGTTTTACCATTGAGGAAAGTCGCAGCTTCACGCACGCTGTCGCGGTAATCTTCTTCGCTGATGTGGCCGACACAAGGTGCGGTGCAGCGTTTGATTTGGTAAAGCAGACAAGGGCGGTCGCGATGCTCGAATACACTGTCTTCGCAGGTACGCAGCATAAAGACTTTTTGCAATACTTGAATGCTATCGCGCACGGCGTTGCTGTTCGGATATGGGCCGAAATATTGATTTGGCTTTTTCAACGTGCCGCGGTAATACGCCATTTGCGGATATTGATGGCCGCTGAGCATCAAATAAGGATAGCTTTTGTCATCGCGGAAAAGGATATTGTATTTCGGCGACAAGGCTTTGATGAAGTTGTTTTCGAGAATCAGCGCTTCGGCTTCGGAACGCGTGATGGTGGTTTCGATATGGTGAACCTGTTTTACCATCAATGCGATGCGCGGCGAATGGTCGTTTTTTTGGAAATAGCTGGAAACGCGCCGCTTGAGATTGACCGCTTTTCCAACATACAAAACATTGTTGTCTTCGTCAAAAAAACGGTACACGCCAGGCAGGTTAGGCAGATTTTTCAGAAAAAGAGGTAAATCGAACGGTTCGGTTGCGCTCACGGGATTTTCTTTTGGAATAAGCAGGCCGTCTGAAAACTTTTCAGACGGCCTTTTTCATTGACGTTTAAGATTCTTGAGACGGAGTATCTTCAGCTTCTACCACTTGGTTTTCAGCTGCATCGCTTTCTAAAGCGGCTTCATCTTCAGCCTCTTCAGCCACTCGTTCCAAGCTGACCAAGGTTTCGCCTTCGTCCAGATTAATCAGGCGGACGCCTGCGGCAGCACGGCCGGTCTCGCGGATTTGCTCAACTTTGGTACGAATCAGGACACCGCCGCTGGTAATCAGCATCAGGTCGTCGGTTTCGCTGACCAAAGTCGCGGCAACCAAATCGCCGTTGCGCTCGCCGGTATTGATGGCGATATTGCCTTGGCCGCCTTTGTTTTTACGGCTGTAATCGGCAATCGGCGTACGTTTGCCATAGCCGTTGGCAGTAGCGGTCAAAACTTGCAAATCGCTTTGCTCGGCTTCAGGGGCGAAGGTAATCAGGCTGACAATCTTGCCATCGGCCGGCAGGCGCATACCGCGCAAACCGCCGCTACCGCGACCGGACGGACGGACACCGTGTTTGCCGCTTGGCAATGCATTCTCGGCATTTTCATCATCCAGGCTGTCTGAATCCTCGTTTTCGGTTTCGATATCGGCATCTTCTGCTTCATCGTTACCCAATTTTTCCCAATATTCGTTAAAGCGGATGGCTTTGCCCAAGTTGGAGAACAACATAATGTCGTCCGCACCGCCGGTTTGCGCTGCGCCGACCAAGTAATCGCCTTCTTTAAGCGCGATGGCTTTAATGCCTTGGCTGCGGACGTTTTTAAACGCAGACAGCTGGACTTTTTTCACCATGCCTTGTGCGGTGGCGAAGAAGACGTATTGGTCTTCGGGGAATTCGCGGACGGCCAAGATGGCGCTGACTTTTTCGCCTTCTTCCAATTGGATAACGTTGTTAATCGGACGACCGCGGCTGTTGCGGCCGCCTTCCGGCAGTTTGTACACTTTAATCCAATGGCACTTGCCCAAATTGGTAAAGCACATCAAATAATCATGCGTATTGGCAACAAACAGGCTTTCGATAAAGTCTTCGTCTTTGGTTGCCGCTGCCTGTTTGCCGCGGCCGCCGCGACGCTGCGCCTGATAATCGGTTGTCGGCTGGGTTTTGATGTAGCCGCCATGAGTCAGGGTAACGACCATTTCGCGTTGCGGAATCAGGTCTTCATCGGCGATATCGCCGCCAAACGGATTGATTTCGCTGCGACGCTCATCGCCAAAGTTGGCTTTGATGTCTGCCAATTCTTCGCGGATGATTTGGGTAACGCGCTCAGGTTTGGAAAGAATATCCACGAAATCAATGATTTTGCTCATCAGGTTTTTATATTCGCCGACAATTTCTTCCTGATCAAGACCGGTCAGGTTACGCAAGCTCATGCGCAAAATGGCATCGGCTTGCAATTCGCTCAGATAATAGCCTTGACTGTGCAGGCCCAAATTTTCTGGCAATCCTTCAGGGCGCATCATTTGCAGGTCTAAATCCGTGCGACTGAGCATGTCTTCAACCAAGCTGCTTCGCCATGGGCGGGACAGCAGTTTTTCTTTGGCTTCCGGTGCATTGGCAGATTCTTTGATCAAACGGATGATTTCGTCGATATTGGACAAAGCAACTGCTTTACCTTCGGCAATATGGCCTTCATGACGCGCTTTTTTCAGGCGGAATAAGGTACGACGGGTAACGACTTCGCGACGGTGGCGCAGGAATTCGGACAGGATTTGTTTCAGGTTCAGCAAGCGCGGCTGGCCGTCAACCAAGGCCACCATGTTGATACCGAAGCTGTCTTGCAGCTGGGTCAGTTTGTAGAGTTGGTTCAAAACGACTTCGGCATTTTCATTGCGTTTCAATTCGATCACGACACGCATACCGGATTTGTCGGACTCGTCGCGCAGGTCGGATACGCCTTCCAACGTTTTTTCGCGTACCAATTCGCCGATTTTCTCAACCAGCTTGGCTTTGTTGACTTGATATGGGATTTCATCAATAACGATGGCTTCGCGTTCGCCGTTTTTACCGATAGGTTCTATATGGGTTTTACCACGCATCACTACACGGCCACGGCCGGTTTTATAGCCTTCGCGCACGCCGCTCAAGCCGTAAATAGTTGCGCCGGTTGGGAAATCGGGCGCTTGGATAATATTGATCAGCTCGTCGATTTCAGTTTCAGGCTCATCCAACAAGCGCAGGCAGGCATTGATGGTATCGCCCAAATTGTGCGGTGGGATATTGGTTGCCATACCGACGGCAATACCGGACGATCCATTGACTAACAGCGCGGGGAAACGAGTCGGCAATACCAGCGGCTCATGTTCGCTGCCGTCATAGTTGGGGCCGAAGTTGACGGTTTCTTCTTCAATATCCGCCAGCATTTCATGGGAAATTTTTTCCATGCGAATTTCGGTATAACGCATGGCTGCTGCGGCCAAGCCGTCGACAGAACCGAAGTTGCCCTGACCGTCAATCAACACATAACGCATGGAGAAGTCTTGCGCCATACGGACGATGGTGTCGTAAACGGCTGTATCGCCGTGGGGGTGGTATTTACCGATAACGTCGCCGACGATACGCGCCGATTTTTTATAGGCGGAATTCCAGTTGTTTTTCAACTCGTGCATCGCGTACAACACGCGACGGTGTACCGGCTTGAGACCGTCGCGGACATCCGGCAGGGCTCGTCCCACAATCACGCTCATGGCGTAATCGAGGTAGCTCTTGCGCATTTCGTCTTCAAGGCTGACAGGCAGGGTTTCAAGTGCAAATTTATGGTCGTTGCGGATGGTTGCGTCGGTCATGATTATCTGTAATTTCGTATGGCAAAAATCTTGTTGATTCTACCACAAAACAAGCGGTTTATGGCTTTTGCTTGAAGGCCGTCTGAAACAGGATTTCAGACGGCCTTCATTATTTAATAAATTCAATTTAGTTGCAGCCAGAATCTTCGTTCGCAGCCTGCAGACTCAACTCTTTGCGCTTTTTAGCCCTTTCATAACGGCAGCGTTGGCGCTGTGTATTGATTTCCAAAGGCGGTACAGGAACCGGCTTACCGTCTTCAACGGCAACCATGGTGAAGTAGCAGCTGTTGGTATGACGCACTTCGCCTGTGTGGATGTTTTGCGCCTCCACACGGATACCGACTTCCATAGAAGTACGGCCGGTGTAATTGATACTGGCGTAAAAGGTTACCAGTTCGCCGACATGAATAGGCTCTTTAAACAATACTTTATCAACAGACAGAGTAACGCAATAGGTACCGCTGTAACGGCAGGCGCAGGAATATGCCACTTGGTCAAGCAGGCGCAAAAGATCGCCACCGTGAACATTGCCGCTGAAGTTTGCCGTATAAGGCATCATCAGCTCGGACATGATCAGCTCATGGGAAGGTAGTTGGCGTTCCGGTTTCATAGTTTCTTCTCCTTTTGATATTTATTTTTAAATTGTCTGAAAACTTCAGACTGCACGTGTGCAAAATCATTCTACCGTTTTTAAACGTTGACTTTCAACCCCTTACCTACCCGTTTACAGCCATTTTCTACGCGAAAAGAAAATCAGCAGTCCGATAATGATGCACAGCATCACACCCAAAACCATGAAATAGCCGTAATGCCAATGCAGCTCGGGCATATTGTCGAAGTTCATACCGTAGATGCCGGTGATGACGGTCAGCGGCATAAAGATAATGGTAATAACCGTCAACACGCGCATTTGCTGGTTCATGCGGTTGGATTGGAAGGAAAGATAAATGTCCATCATGCTCAACACCATATCACGCGAGGCATCAAGCGACTCGATAAGCTGCATATTGTGGTCGTACACGTCGCGCAGATAGACGGTCGATTCGCCTTTGAAAATGGCAAAATCGCCGCGTACGGCCAGTTGGTAGAACACATCGCGCAATGGTAAGAGCGTGCGCCGCAGACGGACGGCATCTCGCTTGAGGCGATGAATCTTACTGAGAATATCGCTGTTTTCGTTTTTAAACAGGGACTTGTCTATTACTTCGACACGGTTGTTGTACGATTCCAAAACAATGAAATAGTCGTCCACAATACGGTCGAGCAGGCAATAAGCAAGAAACGCCGTATTTTTGTTCAAAATATTGTGCGGATTTTCGTGCATCTGCCGGCGGAGATGGCTGAACAAGCCCAACGGTTTTTGTTGGAAAGACAACACAAAATCTTTGCCGATAATCACATACACTTGGTCAGAATGGAGCTTGCCCGTGGAGGTATAGTGGTAAACCTGTGCGGCAGTAAAAACATAGCTGCCGTAGTCTTCGATTTTCGGACGCTGTTTGCGGCTAAGAATATCTTCAATCACCAGCTCATGGATGCCGTAAGGCTCAAGCGCGTGTTTGAGCAAGACAACATCATTGATGCCGACAAAATGCAGCCAGTCAATTTGACCTTCTTGCGGGCGGGCAATATCGGGCAAGTTTTTTCCGGCAAGATAATCATGCTGAGCAAAGGTATCGGCGGAATACAAGGTTTGATGGATAGCAGAACGCGGCGCATTGTCGGTATTGCTGCGCTGTATGGTTTGGTCTGGCAGATTGTCGGTTATTTCAACTGGATTGGCTGGTTTGCTCATAAAAATAAATCATGTTTTTTAGTTAGAATGAATTGTACAGACAGAAAAGGCCGTCTGAAAACTAATTTTCAGACGGCCTGACAATATCGATCAACGTTTTATTAGGCTTGAGGCGCGGTTTTCTCCAGCTCCAATGCGGCAGCAAGCAAGGACAGGCGCGCCATTACGCCGTAAACGTAGAGGCGGTTGTGTTCGTTGTCCACGTCGCAGTCTTTTTCGGAGCGTGGCATGCCGAGCGAGTCCCATTGTTCAAATACGCGCTTGCAGGCTTCGGGCGCTTCTTGGGAATTGTCGCCACTGCCGGTGGGAATGCTGTTGGACAGTGGCACAAATACCATGCCGCCGGCATTAAGGTTTTCGTCTGCGCCGCGCCCTTCGTGTACACGGAAGAAACCGCCGATAACGAAACGGTCCATCATATACACAACGGGTTCGCACACGGCACCGTTCATGGTTTCGTAGGTATAAATACCTTCTTGGACAATAACTTCGCTAACTTCCAAGCCTTCTTTGACTTTCGCCATTTTATTGCGGTTTTTACGGTTCAAGCCGCGCACTTCATCCGCAGATTTAACGCTCATCACGCCCATGCCATAAGTACCTGCGTCGGCTTTGACAATCACGAAAGGTTGGTCGGTAATGCCCAATTCGTCGTATTTGGCTTGAATTTTTGCCAGCACGCGTTCTACTGCTTCCGCCAACGCATCCTCGCCTTCACGCTCTTGGAAATCCAGACCGCTGATTTTTTCAAAATAAGGATTGATTTGCCATTCGTCGATGTCAATCAACTTGGCAAAGTCGGCAGCAACTTGGTTGTACGCGCCGAAGTGTTCGGTTTTACGGCGAGTCGTCCAGCCGCCGTGCAATGGAGGCAAAACGGTTTGGCTGATGCCTTTGAGAATATCGGGAACACCCGCAGACAAGTCGTTATTCAACAAAACAACGCAAGGTGAGAAACCGTCTGCGAGATGTACACGCTCACGGGTACGCAATAAAGGCTCAAGCAAAATTTTGTCGCCTAATGCGGTTTCAAACTCGGTTGGTTCAGTCACTTCCGGATTCAGGCTGCCCAAGCGCACCTCGTATCCTGCCGAGCGCAAAATCTCGCTGAGGGCGTAAACGTTTTGCAGATAGAATGTGTTGCGCGTGTGGTTTTCAGGAATAATCAATACGGATTTTGCCGTTTCACATGCGCGCTGTACCGCATCTTGCGCGGCAACCGCCGCCAGCGGGATAAAGTTGGGATTCAAATTATTGAAGCCGCCCGGAAACAGGTTCATATCGATAGATGAAATTTTGTAACCGGCATTACGGATGTCAACCGAACCATAAAATGGCGGACGGTGTTCGTTCCAATGCGAACGGAACCATGCTTCGATTTTGGCATGATTGGCAAGGACTTTTTTCTCAAATTCCCGTAATTGAGTCAGATGCTCAGGAGCCATTACCGGTAATTTCATTCTCTATACCTCTTGGTAAGTGTGGGTTGAGTGAGAATGATAGAACTTTTTAGTGCATTTCGACAAGCATTCTTTCAGATAAGATGAATCTTTTTGTCAACAATTCTACAATTTGTCTAATTCTTGACAAATGTTTTTGAAACTTTGCAACAAATTTTAAAAATTGGACAAATTTCTATTGCGCAGCCCCTATAAAAAGCCTAAAATCCGCCCATAAACGCAAACCATCATTCATACCTACCAATAGCAAAGAATACTCATCATGAGCGCACAAACCCTTTACGATAAACTTTGGAACAGCCACGTCGTCCGCGAAGAAGAAGACGGCACTGTCCTGCTTTACATCGACCGCCACCTGGTTCACGAAGTAACCAGCCCGCAAGCATTTGAAGGCTTGAAAATGGCCGGCCGCAAACTCTGGCGTATCGACAGCGTAGTCTCCACGGCCGACCACAACCCCCCGACCGGCGACTGGGACAAAGGTATCCAAGACCCGATTTCCAAACTGCAAGTCGATACTTTAGACAAAAACATTAAAGAGTTTGGCGCACTCGCCTACTTCCCGTTTATGGATAAAGGCCAAGGCATCGTGCATGTTATGGGCCCGGAACAAGGCGCTACCCTGCCCGGCATGACCGTTGTCTGCGGCGACTCGCACACCTCTACCCACGGCGCATTCGGTGCATTGGCTCACGGTATCGGCACTTCCGAAGTCGAGCACACCATGGCGACCCAATGTATTACCGCGAAAAAATCCAAATCCATGCTGATTGCCGTTGAAGGCCGTCTGAAACCCGGTGTTACCGCTAAAGACGTAGCGCTTTATATCATCGGCCAAATCGGCACGGCAGGCGGTACGGGCTATGCTATCGAGTTTGGTGGCGAAGCCATCCGCAGCCTTTCTATGGAAGGCCGCATGACTCTGTGTAATATGGCGATCGAAGCCGGTGCGCGCTCAGGCATGGTTGCCGTCGACCAAACCACCATCGACTATG
>NZ_CATNVN010000083.1:0-7946 GCF_951230505.1 uncultured Neisseria sp. | reverse complement strand
GTCGCAGTGTCCTGTCGTCGTGGTGGCGGTACCAATGGCAAAGGCTCTGTATGCGCTTATTTGTCGTATATTTATAAAGAAGCCGGTTTTAAAGTCGGTACGCTGACCAGTCCGCACCTTCTGCGTTACAACGAACGAATCGCCATCAACACTCAGCCGGTTTCAGATGACCTGATTGTTTCCTCATTTGAGCGCATCGAAGCGGCACGCGGTGAAATTTCGCTGACGTATTTTGAGTTTAATGCTTTGGCTGCCGTCGATATTTTCATGCGTGAAAATGTGGACGTAATGATTTTGGAAGTTGGTTTGGGCGGACGATTGGATGCCGTGAATATATTCGATGGTGACTGTTCGGTCGTTACCAGCGTGGATTTGGATCATCAGGCATTTTTGGGCGATACCGTCGAGCAGGTCGGTTTTGAAAAAGCCGGAGTGTTCCGTAGCGGCAAACCGGCCGTGTGCGGCCAAAACCCTGCGCCTGAATCATTGGTCAAACACGCAGAAGAAATTGGTGCAAAACTGTTGATGGTTCAACGTGATTTTGATTTTGCGTCAATGGAAAGCGTACAGTGGAACTACCGCTTCCATCCGCAATCTTCAGACGGCCAAAGCCGTAACCGTAATTCCTTACCGTTTCCTGCTTTGCGCGGTGCCTATCAGTTGTCTAATGCCGCGTGTGCATTGACTGTGTTGGAATGTTTGAACGAACAATTGCCGGTTGATATCGGCGCGATTAAACGTGGTTTGTTGTTGGTTGAGAATCCTGGACGTTTCCAAGTTTTGCCCGGCCGTCCGCTGGTGGTCTTGGATGTCGGCCACAATCCGCACGCAGCCCGTGCTTTGCGCCGCAGCCTGATTAACCTTGCCTTTGCCCAAAAACGTACCGCCGTATTCAGTATGTTGTCCGACAAAGATATTGATGGCGTGCTGGAAATCGTTAAAGACCAGTTTGACGAGTGGAATATCGCGCCTTTAGATGTGCCGCGCGGCATGACGGTAGAGGCTTTGCAGGCTAAATTGGCTGAACACGGCATTGACAATGTAAATGTTTTTGAAACCGTCGCCGCAGCCTACCGCGCTGCTTTGGCGAAAGCAACCGAAAATGATAGAATCGTTGTTTTCGGCTCATTCCATACTGTTGCCGATGTAATGGCTGTTTTGAAAGAACACTAACGAGGAAATTATCATGTCCGACAATAAACAAAAAGAAACTCCAAACGGATACGATTTAGACGGTTACGAACAACTCAAACGCCGCAACCGCCGCCGCTTGGTTTTGGCCTCCGGCTTGGTGGTGGCTTCAGGTATGCTGTTCGGCCTGGCGCTGACATCGGGCGACGATAAAAATTCACCGTTTAAAGAAGCCCCTGTCGGTCAGACTCAAGTCAAAACGGCGGATGAGCCCAGCAAGGCTGTTGTCCTAGAGCCGAATAAAGAGGATGTCGCGATGGCTGAAGAGGCAGCCCGCCATGCGGATGCCGAAGCGCAAAGCAAACCTCAAAATGCCGGCGACGAAGAAGACAATGCACCGGTCGAAGTGCTGAAGCCGAGCCGTGAATCCGCTCCCGAAGATGTCGGCGAGCCGTTGGTTTTGATTAACGATACTTTGGATGATGGCAATATTAAAGGTTTGGAAGAGTCTGAGCGTATTCAACGCGCTGAGGCCGCCAAACGCGAAGCTGCCGAACGCCGAGCCGAAGAACGCCGCCAACGTCAGGCAGAACAACGTGCTGCGGCACGCAAGGCACAAGCCCAACAGGAAGCGGATGAAAAAGAAAACGCATTGGCCGCTAAAAAACGCGCACTTCAAGCGCGTGCTGAAAAAGCAGAGCGTGAAGCCGCTGCCGAGCGCAATAAATTGGCTCAATTGGAAAAGACAGAGAAAGCCATTGCCGAGCGTAAATCTGCCAAAAACAGTAAAGATAGCGTAAAAGACAAGGCCGAACCTGCTAAGAAAGCAGAAGCCAAAGTTGAAAAACCAAAAAATGAAAAGGCTAAACCGGAAACAGCCAAAGCTGAAAAAGCCGATAAGGTAAAAACTGCCGAGAAGCCGTCTGAAAAAGCCAAGCCTAAAGCCGAAAAAGAAACAGCAGAAGCCAAGCCTGCGAAAAAAGCCGCTATTCAGGCAGGTTATGCTGAAAAAGAACGCGCGCAAAGCCTGCAACGTAAAATGAAAGCGGCAGGCATCGATTCGACCATTACTGAAGTCATGACCGATAAAGGTAAGGTGTATCGCGTGAAATCAGCCAGTTATAAAAATGCACGCGATGCCGAGCGTGATTTGAACAAATTGCGTGTACATGGCATTGCCGGTCAGGTAACCAGTGAGTAATTTGCCTGTCGCCGATTTGTTGGCTGCCGCCGTCATCGTCATCTGCATCATTATCTCGCTGATGCGGGGGATTATTGCTGAAGCAGGGGCGATGGTGGCGTGGGTCGTGTCGTTTATTGCTGCCAGAACGCTTGCCGTGCCGTTTGCCGATGTAGTCTTTAAATCGGTTGAGCCGCATGCTTTGGCGGTTGCCATGGGTTTTGCCGCTGTGTTTTTTCTGGCATGGCTGTTGCAAAAACTGGCACGGTCGCTGTTAAGCAGTTTGGTGTCTGCCGTTGGTCTGGGAAGCATCAACCGTTTGTTTGGCGGCGTATTCGGTGCAGTGAAAGGTGTGATTTTGGTGACACTGGCAGTGATGGTTTTTTCACACACTGATTTGCCGAAAACGGAAGAGTGGCAAAGTTCGCACACAATTCCGTATTTTGAATCACTTGCCGATGCTGCGATGCCTTATCTGCCTGGAAAAGATACCGCAATGTCCCATCTTTCGGGCAAAGCGGCTGAAGTTGAAGAATTGGATGATTAAGTTTGACGGATTCAGACGGCCTATGGGTCGTCTGAATCCGTTTTTATTTGCGTAAATTTAGCATCATATTGTCAACAATTCGAGCAAACTCATCTAAATTATTTTATAATGACAGCTTACCCATTTAATCTTCAAACTCGGAGAAGCACGATATGTGTGGTGTATTAGGTTTGGTTAGTCATGAGCCGGTCAATCAGATGTTGTATGATGGTTTGCAGATGTTACAACACCGTGGTCAGGACGCAGCAGGTATTGTTACTGCCGAAGGCAATATATTTCATATGCACAAGGGCAAAGGCATGGTGCGCGAAGTATTTCGCACACGCAATATGCGCGACTTGGTCGGTAATGCCGGCATCGCACATGTCCGTTATCCGACCGCAGGCAATGCGGGCAGCAGCGCCGAAGCCCAGCCGTTTTATGTCAGCTCCCCGTTCGGCATTGTTTTGGCACACAATGGTAATCTGACCAATACCGAAGAGCTGTATGAGAATGTATGCAACAAACACCTGCGCCATGTTAATACCAGCTCTGATTCCGAAGTATTACTCAATGTATTCGCGCATGAATTGCGCCGCGAAGTCTCTAAAAATACAGTTCCTTACCAACTCACCATCGACAATATTTTCAACGCTGTTTCCGAAGTGCACCGTTTGGTGCGCGGCGCATACGGCGTAGTAGCCATGATTGCAGGATACGGCATGCTGGCTTTCCGGGATCCTTTCGGTATCCGTCCATTGGTATTGGGTTCGCAAACCGATGAATCCGGTAAAAAATCGTATGCCGTTGCCTCTGAATCAGTTGCTTTCAACGCACTTGCCTATGATTTGGAACGCGATATCCAGCCGGGCGAAGCCGTATTTATTGGTTTTGACGGCACGATTATTTCCCGTCAATGCAGCGATAAAGCCAAATTAAGCCCTTGTCTTTTTGAATATGTTTATTTTGCCCGCCCAGACTCCGTCATCGATGGCGTTTCCGTTTATCAGTCCCGTATGGATATGGGTGTATCTTTGGCAGAAAAAATCAAACGCGAGCTGCCTGTCGATGATATCGATGTCGTGATGCCGATTCCCGATACCAGCCGACCCAGCGCGATGGAGCTTGCCGTTCATCTCGAAAAACCTTACCGCGAAGGTCTGATTAAAAACCGCTACATCGGCCGCACCTTTATTATGCCCGGCCAAGCAACACGCAAAAAATCAGTGCGCCAAAAACTCAGCCCGATGGAAACCGAGTTTAACGGCAAAAGCGTTTTGTTGGTGGATGATTCCATCGTGCGCGGTACGACTAGCCGTGAAATCGTTGAAATGGTACGCGCGGCAGGCGCACGCAAAGTCTACATTGCTTCCGCTGCTCCCGAAGTGCGCTATCCGAATGTGTACGGTATTGATATGCCGACCCGTGAAGAACTGATTGCAAACGGCCGCAGCGCAGCAGAAATCGCAGCCGAGATTGGCGCAGACGGTATCGTCTTCCAAAACTTAGAAGACTTGGAAGCAGTAGTCAAAGCGCTCAATCCAAAAATCGAATCCTTTGATTCTTCATGTTTCAACGGTGTTTATCAAACCGGCGATATCGATGAAGTGTATCTAAACCGTCTCTCTACCGAAAAATCAGGTTGTGGCGGCTTGAAAGTTCATCCAAGCAAAATGGAACACAGCATCAGTATCAGCGATAGCGATGATGATGAAGAATAAAGTAAATTGACTTACAATAAAGGCCGTCTGAAAATCAACGTTCAGACGGCCTTTAATTATGTTTTAGACACATCATGAGTACCGAAACCAAAAATTACATCACGCCTACCGGTTGGCAGGCATTGAAAGACGAACTTTATCATCTGGTCAACAAAGAACGCCCGGAAATCGTCCAAATCGTTAACTGGGCGGCAAGCAATGGTGACCGCAGCGAAAATGGCGACTATCTTTACGGTAAACGCCGTATGCGCGAAATTGACCGCCGTATCCGCTTCCTAACCAAACGCTTGGAAGCCGCCGTCGTCGTCGATCCAGAAGCGCGCGAAGCCACGGACCAGATTTTTTTCAGCGCCACCGTTGGTTTATTGCGCGGAGACGGTCGTGAACAAACCGTCAAAATCGTCGGCGTAGATGAAATCGATACCGCTAAAAACAAAATCTCATGGATTTCCCCTTTGGCGCGCAGCCTGATAAAAGCACGCGAAGGCGATGAAGTTGTCTTGGATACACCGGAAGGACGCGAGGTTATAGAGATTTTGTCGGTGGAATATATTAAGATTGACTGATTATGCGTGAATAATGTGAATGAAACTACAAAAGGCTGTCTGAAAAATATACTTTCAGACGGCCTTTTAAATGATTTAAAAGAAAATCCTACATTTGCACCGAGCCGCTGACGGTCAGGCTGATTTCTTCTGAACCTGGGGAGGCAGGTATGCCATCTTCTATTCCTGCAGCCATTTCTGCGACGGGGGCTGCCCGCAACATTTTGGCACGTGCAAAATCGCCACCGACTTGGCGGTTGCCGATATGGCCCAGGTTGAGTTTAACGATTTTGTAGCTGGAGAAGCCGAGCGTTTGGGCGAGGTTTTGGGCGCGGTCTTTGAAGCGCAGGATGACGGCTTTGCTCAGTTGGTCGACGGTTTCTTCGCGTTTTTCTTTGGATACGGAAAATGAGGAGCTTTCCAAAACGGCGATATTGATACTGTCGGCAATCAGGCGGTTGAGTGCTTCAAAGTCTTTGCTTTCTACTTTGAAGTAGGCGTGTTCTTCCCAGCCGGTTTGGGTGCGTTTGCCGTTGGTGTATTGATAGCGAGGGGATCCGTTGCGCTCCATCAACTCGGCTTTAAATTTGCTGTTTTGGGAGATTTTGTTGAACTGGTTGAATTTTTTCATGAAGGCTTGGTTGACGGCTTGACGGTCTTTGCCTTCTGCGTTGACGCTGAAATGCGCGGTCATGGTATCTCGCGGCACTTCCATGTTGGCGGATTCGGAAAATTCAACGATGTTGTAGTTGAGGCTTTCTGCTGCAACGGGTAGGGAGGTGGCTAGGAGTAGGGCGGTAAGGGCTGGGCGGAGCATTTTGGTTTCCCTTGTAATGCGGATTTTAAAAAAGTAATTTAGCATGAAAGATGGAAATGTTGGCTTTGGCAAGCGTAAGGATTTGTATGGGTTGAGGCCGTCTGAAAAGAAGTTACTTTGTATCCATCAAGCCGACTTCATGGGGATTGAGGCGGGCTTTTTCTTCTTGGCCTAAGCCGACCAATTTCCGTAATCGGGTCATGTAGGCATTGACGTCAAGGCCCCGTCCGTAGCGTTGTGCTTCCCAGATGGTTTCTGCCAAGGCTTCCATCATATCGTGTTCGGCTTTGACCCAGTCGCCGTTGTAACGGGCGCAAAGTTGTTGGTGGATGGCACGGATGCCCGGGGGCTGGTCGATGGCGCTTTGCTCTTGTAGGGAAAGGTGTAGCGACATATGCAGGAATGGGTTGCTTTCGCCGTCTTCGGGCAGCCATTCTTTATCTAAATATTGCTCGATGTCTTCGAGATAGTGTCCGTATTCGGGATGGGCTTCGATAATGCGCAAAGCTTTTTGTTGCAGGCCGTCTAATTGGAGCGGCGCGAGCCTGTGTTGCCAGACGTGGGCAAAGAATCGGCGGACATCGTGGGTGTTTACGTCATACATGATGGGTGTGATTTGATTTTGGGATATGTGATTATATAGCGATTGCGATAAAAAAGGCCGTCTGAAAAATATGTTTTCAGACGGCCTTTGTTTTGCAGGGTTTAGCGGCGGTTGATGATTCGGTAATACACTTCGCCGTCTTGGACATAGCCCAATTCGACACGGGCAATTTCGGCAATGGCCTCTTGTCCGTGTGCTAAGTCTTCAACTTCCGCATTGAGGAAATTGTTGCGCAAAGTGAGAGTTTGGTTTTTTTCCTCCTGACGGACGAGCTGCTCCTGCAATTCTTCCGTATGCCCGACGCTGCCTTTGCCAAACCAAAGGCTGTACTGACAGCACAACAGTGCGAAGGTTAAAATAAAAGTCACCCACTTCATACAATCAATATCCTATATTTTGCTTATTTGCCCAGTTGGTAGAATGCGGCTTTGCCGGGGTAGTAGGCGGCTTCGGCCAATTCTTCTTCAATGCGCAGCAATTGGTTGTATTTCGCCATGCGGTCGGAGCGGGACAGGGAGCCGGTTTTGATTTGCATACAGTTGGTGGCAACTGCCAAGTCGGCAATGGTGCTGTCTTCGGTTTCGCCGGAACGGTGGCTCATTACGCTGGCGTAGCGGTTGCGTTTGGCCAAGTCGACGGCTTGCAGGGTTTCGCTCAATGTACCGATTTGGTTGACTTTGACCAGCAATGCGTTTGCCACGCCTTTTTCGATGCCTTCGGCCAAGATTTTTGGATTGGTTACGAACAAGTCGTCGCCGACCAATTGAACTTTTTTGCCCAATTTTTCGGTCAGTAGTTTCCAGCCTTCCCAGTCATTTTCGTCCATACCGTCTTCGATGGAAATGATTGGGAATTCGTTAACCAGACCTTCCAAGTATTCGGCAAATTCTGCGCTGGTGTAGGAGCGGCCTTCGGCTTCCAGGTGGTATTGGCCGTCTTTGTAGAATTCGCTGGATGCGCAGTCCAGGGCAAACAATACGTCTTCGCCTGCTTTGTAACCGGCGGCTTCGGTGGCTTCCACCATCAATTGCAGGGCTTCTTTGTGGCTGTTCAGGTTGGGTGCGAAACCGCCTTCGTCGCCGACGGTAGTTGGGAAACCTTTGCTATCGCACAGTTTTTTCAGCGCGTGGAAAATTTCGGCACCGCAACGCAGGGCTTCGCGGAAAGATTTTGCGCCGACAGGCATGATCATGAATTCTTGGATGTTCAGGCTGTTGTTGGCGTGTTCGCCGCCGTTGATAACGTTCATCATTGGAACCGGCAGAGCCATTGGGCCTGCGCCGCCCAAGTAACGGTACAGAGGCAAGCCTGCATCTTCAGCGGCCGCGCGTGCTACGGCCATAGAAACGGCCAAAGTGGCGTTGGCGCCCAAGTTGCCTTTGTTTTCAGTACCGTCCAATTCGATCATGATTTGGTCGATAT
>NZ_CATNVN010000082.1:0-8116 GCF_951230505.1 uncultured Neisseria sp. | reverse complement strand
TAATATCAGGATAAGCGGAACATTACTAGTGAATATTATAAAAAAGTAGAATAAATCATTTAGTGATTGATTCTTTAGAATAAAAAAATCATAAATTAAGGCACTTTTTTACAACATATTGATTTGGTTTTAAAAAGGGAATTACGTAAGTATTTGGTGTTAATCAAAAAACTTGTTTTGAGCTTTGAGAAGAGATAAGCAATAGAAAAAGGCCGTCTGAATGTTCAGACGGCCTTTTTTCAAAAAGTTACTTATTTGGTTGCAGAAGCAGTAGAAGCAGCTTCGGCTTGAGCACCTGCAGCTGCGTTTTCACCCCATGCAGCAGGATATTTGTAACCGGCAAAGCGTTTTTTTGAGTAGGCTTTGAATTCGTCAGAGTTGTAGGCTTCGGTTACATCTTTCAGCCATTGGCTGTCTTTGTCGGCAGTGCGGACGGCAGACCAGTTAACGTAGGCGAAGCTTGGCTCTTGGAACAGGGCTTCAGTCAGTTTCATGCCGCTGCTCATGGCGTAGTTGCCGTTAACGATGGCAAAGTCAACGTCGGCACGGCTGCGTGGCAGTTGGGCGGCTTCAAGTTCTACGATTTGGATGTTTTTTGGATTTTCGGCAATATCGTTTTTAGAAGCAGTCAGCGGGTCAACGTCGGCTTTCAGTTTAATCCAGCCCAATTCGTTCAACATAACCAATGCACGGGCAAAGTTAGATGGGTCATTAGGTGCAGAAACGCTGACACCGTCTTTCACTTCGTCCAAAGATTTCAGTTTGCCAGGGTACAGGCCCAAAGGTGCGGTCGGTACTTGGAAGGCTTCAACGATGTCCAGTTTGTGTTCTTTTTTGAAGTCATCCAGATAAGGTTTGTGTTGGAAGATGTTGATGTCCAATTCGCCTTCAGCCAAAGCAAGGTTGGGGCGCACATAGTCGGTGAACTCGATCAGTTTGACTTTATAGCCTTTTTTCTCTAAAGCCGGTTGGATTTGGTCTTTAACCATATCGCCGAAGTCGCCGACGGTTGTACCGAAGACGATTTCTTTTTTCTCTGCGCCGTTGTCGGCAGAAGAAGCGGCAGAGGCAGCAGGCGCGCTGTCTTTTTGACCGCCGCAGGCAGCCAGTACGATGGCCAGCGCAGCGGCTGAAAGGGTTTTGAAGAATGTGTTGATTTGCATATTTTGCTCCTGATGGATGATAAAACGGTTCCAGACGGCCTCAATCTGCCGCCGTTAAAAAAAGAGGGATTGTAAATCTATTTTGGAAATATGAGGACGTTTTTTGTAAATTTATTTGGAATATATATCCTAATATGTTCTAAACAGATAACAGACCGTCTGAAAAATAGTAAGTCCATTTCAGACGGCCTGTTTGCTTAACGCTTGTCCAATTTGCGTGCCAATCTGTTGCCGATACCTTGAATCAGGATAACGAGTAAAACCAGGATGGCGACGATGAAGATGATGACTTCCATTTGATAGCGGTAGTAGCCGTAACGGATAGCAAGGTCGCCCAAGCCGCCGCCGCCAATCATACCTGCCGCCGCGCTGTACGACAGAAGGCCGATAGCCAGTACGGTAATGCTGGAAACCATACCTGCGCGCGCTTCATTTAAAAGCACTTTGCAGATGATGCTCATGGGGGAAGCACCCATTGCGGAGGCCGCTTCAATTACGCCTCTGGGTACTTCGCGCAGGTTTTGCTCGACCAGACGGGCGAAGTAGAACAAGCCGGATACGCTCAATACCAATGAGGCGGCAACCGGGCCGATGGTCGTGCCGATGATGGCGCGTGTAACAGGAATCATGGCAATCATCAGGATGACGAAAGGGAATGCGCGCATCAGGTTGACCAGGTTGTCCAAAAACAAATTCAGCTGTTTGTTGTAGTGCAACTGATGACTTGACGTCACAAACAGCAATACGCCCAAAATCGTACCGAAGATAACGGCGAAAGTAGTCGATAGGCCGACCATAATAAAGGTTTCGCCCAAGGCTTGGATAATTTCGCCCTTCATGCTGACGATGGTCTCAACAGCACTTTCAAATGTTAAATCTGTCATATTAGTCCTCTCGAATCAGCTCTTGCCCGATTTCGGATTGGGCATGGATTTGGTTGCCGTGTACTTCAACGATTTCCAGCAGACGGCCTTTATCCAAGAGGGCGGCACGGTCACACAGGCGGCGGATAACGCTCATTTCGTGGGTAACGATGACGATGGTTACGTTGAAACGTCGGTTGATGTCTTCCAAACACTTCAAAACGCTGCGCGTAGTGGCGGGGTCGAGGGCGGAAGTGGGTTCGTCGGCGAGGATGACTTGAGGTTGCGGCGCCAGCGCACGGGCAATGCCGACACGTTGTTTTTGACCGCCGGAAAGTTGGGACGGGTAATGGTTGGCACGGTCTTGCAAATCGACGATTTCCAAACATTCTTCAACACGCGCTTGGATTTTTTTAGACGGCCATTTGGCAATTTCTAAAGGAAAGGCGACGTTTTCGGCAACGGTACGGTTGCTTAAAAGGTTAAACTGTTGGAATACCATACCGATATTTTGTCGGGCGTGGCGCAGTTGCGTGGCGTTGAGCGCGGTCAGTTCTTGGCCGCACACGCTGACGGTACCTGTATCCGGACGTTCCAATAAATTAATCAGGCGCAGCAGGGTAGATTTGCCTGCGCCGGAATAGCCCATCAGGCCAAAGATTTCACCTTGTTTAATTTCGAGGCTGGTCGGCTCGACGGCGACAAAGTCTTTGTTGTCGCGTGTTTGATAGTGTTTGGAGACGTGATCCAGAATAATCATGGTTTATCCGTGTTTTCTTTAATTCGTGTGGCCATCAGGGTGTGCAGACGGCGGTTGTCGGCGCGTGCGACGGTAAATTGCAGGCTGCCGATGATGACTTTTTCGCCGCGCACTGGCAGGTGTCCCAACTCTTGAATGACCAGGCCGCCGATGGTGTCGGCTTCTTCGCTGCTGTATTCCGTGCCGAAGAAGGTGTTGATGTCTTCGATTTCGGTAGCCGCGTGGATGCGCCAGCGTTCGGAAGAAACGGCATGGATATTGTCGGAGCTGTCGTCTTCGTCAAACTCGTCTTCGATTTCACCGACGATTTGCTCGATGATGTCTTCAAAGGTGACCAGGCCGGATGTGCCGCCGTATTCGTCGATGACAATCGCCATGTGGTTGCGCTGTTCGCGGAACTCTTTTAAAAGGGCGGTCAAAGATTTGCCTTCGGGAACGAAAACGGCAGGGCGCAAGACGGATTTCAGGTGGAACTGCTCGGGGTTGAACATATATTTGAGCAGGTCTTTGGCGTGCAAAATACCCAAAACTTCGTCTTTGTCTTCGCCGATGACGGGGAAACGCGAATGGGCGGTTTCGATGATGTAGGCCGTGATGCGCTCGATGCTGTCGTTCTCTTTCAATACGTTCATGCGGCTGCGCGTAATCATGGCGTCGCGCACTTCCAGCTCGGCAAAGTCCAATACTTTTTCCAGCCGGGTCAGTGTATCGGCGTCAAAAACTTCCTGCTCGTGCGCTTGGCGCAGCAGGGTCAATACGTCTTCGGCGGAGTTGGGCTCGCCGGCAAGTCGGGAGATTAGGCGTTCGAAAAACTTGGGTTTCGACTGCGTACCGTCCATTTTAATATTCGTCCTCTTGGTAGGGGTTGGGGAAGCCTGCCGCCAGCATCAGGCGGATTTCTTCGGCTTCCATTATTTCGGCTTCATCGTCTTCGATGTGGTCGTAGCCCATCAGGTGTAAAGTACCGTGTATGGTCAGGTGGGCAAAATGCTGCTCGGGTGTTTTGCCTTGTTCGGCGGCTTCTTTCAAAACCACTTGCGGGCAAATCACCAAATCGCCATACAGGCCGTCTGAAAACTGGTCGGGCAGGATTTCGCCTTCATTGAGCGCGAAACTCAATACATTGGTGGCGTAATCTTTGCCGCGGTAGTCGCGGTTGTAGGCGCGGGCTTCTTCTTCGTCCAGAAGAATCAGGCTGATGTCTGCGCGGCGGTATTCGTTTTTTAAGGCAGACCACGCCCAGCGGTAAAAATCGCGTTCGCTCGGAAGATTGGCGGCGGAAGAGGCGTTTTCAAAGTTCAGATGAAAACGTTGCCGCTGTAAGGATAAAAAAGGATATTGTTTGGCGCGTTTCATGTTGTCCGGAAAATTTGGTTTTTAGGCGTAAATATAACATATTCACCCCCATGCCGTCTGAAAAACCGCCCAAAATATGATAGACTTCATGCCGTTTTCCATCTTTCAGGCAACCATTATGAACCCGAAAAAACTCGTTATCGCCAGTCGCGAAAGCCTGCTTGCCATGTGGCAGGCAAAACATATCCAAGGCCATCTGAAAGCCCTGTATCCCTATTGCGAAGTCGAGATTTTGGGCATGACCACGCGCGGCGACCAGATTTTGGACAGAACTTTGTCAAAAGTCGGCGGGAAAGGCTTGTTTGTCAAAGAGTTGGAACAGGCTTTGTATGACGGTCGGGCCGACTTGGCCGTGCACTCGATTAAAGATGTGCCGATGGATTTGCCTGAAGGTTTCGCGCTTGCGGCCATCGGCGAACGCGCCAATCCGTTTGACGCGTTTGTGTCCAACCAATACGCGCGTTTGGAAGAAATGCCCAAAGGCGCCGTCGTCGGTACATCCAGCCTACGCCGCGAAGCCCAGTTGCGTGCGCGCTATCCGCATTTGGTTATCAAACCTTTGCGCGGCAATGTGCAAACCCGTTTGTCCAAACTCGATAATGGCGAGTACGACGCGATTATCTTGGCCGCCGCCGGTTTGCAGCGTCTGGAATTGGACGAACACATCCGCATGATTTTGTCGGAATCCGACAGTCTGCCTGCCGCCGGACAGGGCGCATTGGGTATTGAAATTGCAGCGCATCGCGAAGATTTGTACGAAGTCTTGAAGCCGTTAAACCACGATACCACACACGCCTGCGTTACGGCCGAACGTGCGTTGGCGCGCGCTTTGGGCGGAAGCTGCCAAGTGCCGCTGGCCGCATATTGCACTGAAGAAAACGGTTTGCTGACCTTGCGCGGCTTGGTCGGTCATCCTGACGGTTCGGTTATTTTGCAGGCGGACGCTCAAGCCCCTGCCGAATACGCTGATGCTTTGGGTCGTGTAGTCGCCAAAAAACTGGCAGATGACGGTGCGGAAGAATTGATTGCCGCCGTATTGCAAGAACAGGCTTAAAACAACATAGATCATTTAAAAGGCCGTCTGAAACTTTCAGACGGCCTTTATTTTGTTGATGCTTAAGGATTCATAATCCGCGCAACCAAAGCTTTTTCTTTGCCCTGCATATTGGGGATTTTGACTTGAATGCCGTTGCCTGGTGCCACATCGACAGGCTGGCCTTTGCGGGTCATTTGTTCCAATTTGATGGTTTGGTTGCCGCTTGGGTGGATGATTTCGAGTGAATCGCCGACGGCAAAGCGGTTTTTGACTTCGATTGTTGCCCAGCCGTTTTCATCGATTTCGGTAACGTGGCCGACATATTGGCTTTGTTTGGCAATCGAATGACCACTGAGGTAGTTTTGGTAATCCTGAGTTTGGTGGCGCTCAAGGAAGCCGCTGGTGTAGCCGCGGTTGGCAAGGCCTTCGAGTTCGCTCAACAGGCTGTAATCAAACGGGCGGCCTGCAACGGCATCATCAATCGCTTTGCGGTAGGACTGGGCCACGCGTGCAACATAATAGAGCGATTTGGTACGGCCTTCGACTTTGAGGCTGTCCACGCCGATTTTGGCCAGTTTTTCAACCACTTCGATGCCGCGAAGGTCTTTGGAGTTCATGATGTAGGTGCCGTGTTCGTCTTCCATAATCGGCATCATTTCGCCCGGGCGGTTGGACTCTTCAATCAGGAAAACTTTGTCGGCGTAGGGATGGCGTTTTTGACCGTTGATGCCTTCAAAGTTTTGGTTGGCTTCTTCTTGGGCTTTTTCAAAGTTGAAACCTTGCAGAAGTTGGGCGTCGCCTGCATCACTTTCAGTGGCGTTGTAAACCTTGTAATCCCAACGGCAGGAGTTGGTGCAGGTGCCTTGGTTGGGGTCGCGGTGGTTGAAGTAGCCGGAGAGCAGGCAGCGGCCGGAGTAGGCGATACACAATGCGCCGTGAATGAAGACTTCGAGTTCGATGTCGGGGCATTCTTGGCGGATTTCAGCAATTTCTTCCATGCTCAATTCGCGCGACAGAATAATGCGTTCGACACCGATGTTTTGCCAGAATTTTACGCCCCAGTAGTTGGTGGTATTTGCCTGAACGGACAGGTGAATCGGCATTTCCGGCCATTTTTCGCGCACGGTCATGATCAAACCTGGATCCGCCATAATCAGCGCGTCGGGTTTCATGGCAATCAAGGGTTCCATATCGGAAACGAAGGTTTTGAGTTTGGAGTTGTGCGGCAGCGTATTGACGGTCAGGAAGAATTTTTTGTTGCGCTCGTGCGCTTCTTTAATGCCTTGCTCGAGGACGTCGAGTTTGGCAAATTCGTTGTTGCGGGCGCGCAGGGAGTAACGCGGGCTGCCGGCGTAAACGGCATCTGCGCCGTAATCGTAGGCGGCGCGCATACGTTCGAGGCCGCCTGCAGGCAATAAGAGTTCGGGTGCTTTCATGTTTTATGCTTTTTAAAATGTTTTCAGACGGCCCTCAAGGAAAGAGGGAAGGCCGTCTGAAAGATGTTTGAAGAATGGGCGGATTATCCGCTGTTTTTGTGTTTCGGTCAATTTTGTCTCGGGTTTGCGCTTTGTTTTTTATACGGAAAATGTCTTATATGATGAAAGGTGAAAAGGGGCTTTAATTTATTAGAAATGTAAAAAAAGCAGGGTTGGGCGGAATAATTTAACAAAAAACCGTTCAAGCAATGTATTTTCTTGTAAAATATCAAGCTTCATTTTAAAAAATATTCGGATTAGTTACCGATTTTGACCGACGGAAGGTTTATGGATTTTCGTTTTGACATTATTTATGAATACCGCTGGATGTTTTTATACGGCGTGTTGACAACGCTGGGACTGACGGTGGTTGCAACGGCAGGTGGCTCGGTTTTGGGTTTGCTGTTGGCATTGGCGCGTTTGATCAATCCGGAAAAAGCCGGTGTGCCGATGCGTGTCTTGGCTTGGGTGTTGCGTAAGATTTCTTTTTGGTATGTTACGCTGTTTCGCGGTACGCCATTGTTTGTCCAAATTGTGATTTGGGCTTATGTTTGGTTCCCATTTTTCGTTCATCCGGCCGACGGTGTCTTGATTAGCGGCGAAGCAGCCATTGATCTGCGCCGTTCTTATGGTGCGTTGATTGCCGGCTCTTTGGCGTTGATTGCGAACTCAGGTGCATATATTTGTGAGATTTTCCGTGCCGGTATCCAGTCGATTGATAAGGGCCAAATGGAAGCTGCGCGTTCTTTGGGTCTGACCTATACTCAGGCGATGCGTTATGTGATTTTGCCGCAAGCTTTGCGCCGTATGTTGCCGCCATTGGCCAGTGAGTTTATTACGTTGTTGAAAGACAGCTCATTGCTTTCTGTTATTGGCGTGGCAGAGTTGGCTTATGTACAAAGCACGATTACCGGACGCTATTCTGTCTATGAAGAGCCGCTTTATACAATCGCGCTGATTTATTTGGTGCTGACAAGCTTTTTGGGTTGGGTATTCCTGCGATTGGAAAGCCGTTACAATCCGCAACACCGCTAATCGGTTTGAATCAAAAAAGGAAGACTTTTTCAAGTCTTCCTTTTTTATTTGCCGTCAATGTTTCAGACGGCCTTGAATCAGAATGCTTCGCCGACTTTGACACCGCCTGCGATGTCTTTGGGCGTTGCCAGTTTAGCGGTCGCCTGTTGGGCAGCTTGGAATGCTTCGGTTGCCATGATGTCGGCTGCTTCCTGGATGGTCAATGTGTTGGCCATGTATTGCCAACGTGCGGCCAAATCGGCGTTTGCCGGCGCGTGAAAACCGTCTCGCAATTCATCGACCAAGTCTGGACGGTTGCACACCAGTACAATATCGCAGCCTGCTTCAAAAGAAAGTCGCGCGCGTTCTTTAATACCGCCGACACCGCATGCGCCTTCCATGGTCAGGTCGTCTGAAAAGATAACGCCGTTAAATCCGATTTCTTGGCG
>NZ_CATNVN010000081.1:0-8138 GCF_951230505.1 uncultured Neisseria sp. | reverse complement strand
TGGGCAGGTAAGGGCAGGGGATATTGTCGAGGCGGTAGTTTTTGTCCAATGCCAGCTTGGCGTAGGCGGACTGCATGGCGGCGATGTCGCCGAGTGCGCCGACAACGGGCAAGTGGTCGAGGCTGTCGCAACGCAGGGCGGCATGGCCTTGTGTATCGTGAAGGCCGTCTGAAAACGAATTTTGATCAAACAGGGATTGTGCCAATGGCGGATTGAGTTGTTGAAGGGCGGCACGGTTGTCGACTTCTTCGTTTGGATACCAAGTTTCATCGTTGCTGTTGAGGATAAATGTCGCGCCGTAGCAGTGGCGGCCTTGCCAGCTCGGACTGATGTAGCTTTCGCCGGAAATGGCGCAACGCAGCTTTTGTGAAAACGGGCTTGAGGACACAACGCCGGTTTGGCCGCGGATTTGGCGGAAAGGCAGGGCGGAGACGTTGGTGTCGGCGGCAGTCGGGCTGTGCGCGCCCATGCAGTAAACGATATGGCTGGCGTTGAAATGAGCATCCGGTGTGTGTGCCATCCATTGTGTGCCGTCATGCGATACGGCGGTCAGCGGCGAGTGTTCGTGCAACTCAATTAGCGGATGATTCAATAAGGCATGCACGACAGTGGGCGGATTCAGCCATACGCCTTGCGGCCAGTAAAGGCCGTCTGAAAATACGTCTATGCCTGCAATGTGCGCAGCCTCTTCGGCAGATACGCTGTGGTAAAGGTGTTTATGCTGGTGTTGCAAACCCAAGGCCTGATTGCGTTTGCGTTCGCTGTCGTCAAAATTCAAATGCAATACGCCGTCGCCGCCCCATACGTCGGAGTCGGGTAGCAAGTCTTCCAACAATCGGCGCGTGTAGCCGTAGCCTGTCAGCAGCAGCTCGGTTTGTTCGGTATCGTGTGGCGAGATTTTGGCGTAGAGCAAGCCTTGGCGGTTGCCGCTGCCTGCCTGCGCCGCTTTGCCTGCCTCCAAAACCGTAACGCGTACGCCGTGTTCAGCCAGTTTGTGCGCGGTCGCTGCGCCGGCAATGCCTGCGCCGATAATCAGGACGTGTTCGGGCGCGGCTTGATGTTCAGGCCGTCTGAACCAAGGTTTCAGAGGAGAGGGGCGTACTTGGGGTATGGCTTCGGTTTGCCATTCGATATGATGGAAATGTTCGTGTAAGCAGTCGGCACGGTGTGGAGGAACCAGCCAGAGATGCACATCAGGCAATAGGTTTTCCAAAATATTGACGCTGTTGAATTGAAGACATTTCATGGCTTGAACGAGGCGGTTATTCAGACGGCCTTCAAGCTCGGATGGCTGATTCGATAATGGAAAATCGGGAATATGGTTTTCAGGCAGACAGACAATCAAATAAAGCGGCGCGGTATGTTGTTCGATAGCGTGGCAAAGGGCAGCAAGGGAAGGCGTGGTGTTCCAAGCAAGGCAGGTCATGATGAAAGGCCGTCTGAAAAAAGAGGCTTTATTGTAACGCGGTTTGCGCGGATAGAATATCCGAACGGGTTTTGATAGAATCGCATGATATTTTGATTTTCAATTGATTTTCATACAGGAATTTTATGCGCCGTCTTTTATTGTGCCTTCTCGCTTCCGGCTTGCCCATCGCTTGTTCGTCCGCGCCGCCGGATAACGGCAACAAAGCCGTTCAGTCCGCACGTTGGGCAACGCCCGTCAAACACGATGCCAACCTTTATCGTATCGACGACAAGCTTTACCGCAGCGAGCAGCCTGTTGCCGAAGATGGGGAAGCCATCGTCAAACTGGGCATTCAAAGCGTGATCAACTTGCGCTTTTTCGACCGCAACGATGACGACCATTTGAAGGCGTATGGTTTAACCTTGCTAAACCGTCCGTTGCTGTCATGGAGCATTAAGCCGAAAGAGATTGCGGAAATCCTATACCTGATTGAAAAACAACAGCAAAATGGCGCGGTACTTATCCATTGTTATCACGGCGCGGACCGCACTGGTTTGATTGCCGGAATGTACCGCATCATCTATCAAGGCTGGCCGGTGGAAGAAGCAAAAGCCGAAATGCAACATGGTCCTTACGGTTATCACAGCATTTGGAAAAACATTGCCAAGCTGTTTACCGAAGAGAAAGTCAAGCAGGTTAAAACGCATTTGGAAGCCTTGCGCAAACGCGGTTAACACTAGGATTTAAATGATAAAAGGCCGTCTGAAAGAACAAATCTTTCAGACGGCCTTTTTAATGACAGACGGTTTAAATCACAAAATCCGTAGTCGATAATTGAATGCTTTGATCCATATCGGCAGACGGAGTTTTGGAAGAGCGGCCGACCGGTTTGGCCGGTACGCCGACAACGGTAATCGAAGACGGTACGTCGGCAACCACCACGCTGCCTGCGCCGATTTTGGCATTTTCGCCGATGCGGATGTTGCCCAGAATCGAAGCGTTCGCACCAATCATCACGCCATTGCCGATTTTCGGGTGACGGTCGCCGCTTTCTTTGCCCGAACCGCCCAGCGTTACGCCGTGGAGGATGGAAATGTTGTTGCCCAAGACGGCGGTTTCGCCGGCCACAAAACCGGTGGCATGGTCGAGCATCAGGCCGTGACCGAAACGGGCGGCAGGGTGAATATCGACACCGAAGACTTCCGACATGCGGTTTTGCAGGAAATACGCCAGCGTTTTACGGCCGTTTTGATAGAGCCAGTGGTTGATACGGTGCGCCTGTACGGCGTGGAAGCCTTTGAAATACAACAGCGGCAGTGAATATTCATCACAAGCCGGGTCGCGCTCGTAAATAGCTTTCAAGTCGGCCTCGACACATTTGCTGATACGGGTGTCCACGCTCAAAGCCTGCTGATAAATTTCAAACAGCGCGCGCACGTCCATAATCGGGCTGCCGAGTTTGCTGGAAAGATGGTAGGCAAGTACCGAATCGAGCGAATCGTGGCGTAACACGGTTTGATGCAGGAAGCTTGCCAGCATCGGTTCGGCCGCGGCGGCAGCTTCGGTTTCTTCGCGGATGGTGTGCCACAGATTAAAATCGGTTGAATTCAAATGGTCTTTTTTCATATTTGAGGCCGTCTGAAGAATAAAATCAGATGGCTATCTTACCGTTTTCCAACGTCTTTTAACAAGGTATTTGATAATCGGTATTCAAATGCTTGAAGTTTTTTCAGACGGCCTTATATATGAAACATCGAATATCAACACGCTAAAAGGATGTCAGAAATGACGGAGCATAACGAACAACATCAACACGAAGCAGAAGAAGCGGCAGCCGTAGAAACTGCCGAAACCGTTGAAACCGAACAAGCAGAACCGACTTACGAAGAGCTTCAGGCGCGTGTCACCGAGTTGGAAGGCCAACTCAAAGACAGCGAGTTGCGCGGTTTGGCAAACGAGCAAAACCTGCGCCGCCGCCATCAGCAAGAAATTGCCGATACCCATAAATTCGCCGGACAAAAATTTGCGGCCGAAATGCTGCCTGTCAAGGACTATCTTGAAATGGCGCTGCTCGACCAAAGCGGTAATTTCGATGCCCTGAAAATGGGCGTGCAAATGACTTTGAATGAGCTGCAAAAAGCATTTGATGCCACACACATTAAAGAAATCAACCCACAGCCGGGTGACAAACTCGATCCGCACCAACATCAAGCGATGCAGGCAGTCGTCAGCGAGCAAGAGCCGAATACCATCGTCAGCGTAATGAAAAAAGGCTACACATTATCCGACCGCGTGCTGCGTCCTGCGATGGTTGTCGTGGCGAAAAAAGAAGGTTGAAGGCACCGCTTGATAAAGTTTATCAAGCATAAAATCTTCAGACGGCCTTATCCGGTTTCAAAGCCTGATGTTCCGCTATTGGAAAATCATTCCGATAAACCGGAATCGGAAAATTAAAACCGGCCGTCTGAAAAAAGAATAAACAGCTTGTGGATAAATAAATCAAGTACTTGAATTTAATTTCAAAAAAAAATCAAATTAAGCCTTGAAAAAAAATGAAGCAACCTTATTTACAAGCCATCGGAACGAAATGTTCCACAGGAATATTAATTTAGAAAAGTTTATTTATTAGGAGCAACATAATATGGCAAAAGTAATCGGTATTGACTTAGGTACAACCAACTCTTGTTTGGCCATTTCTGAAAATGGTCAAACCAAAGTGATCGAAAATGCAGAAGGTGCACGCACCACTCCTTCCGTTATCGCTTATTTGGACGGCGGCGAAATCCTCGTTGGCGCGCCTGCCAAACGCCAAGCGGTAACCAACGCTAAAAACACTATTTACGCCGCCAAACGTTTGATCGGCCACAAATTTGAAGACAAAGAAGTTCAACGCGACATCGAATCTATGCCTTTCGAAATTATCAAAGCCAACAACGGCGATGCATGGGTGAAAGCACAAGGCAAAGAGCTGTCTCCTCCTCAAATTTCCGCAGAAGTTTTGCGTAAAATGAAAGAAGCCGCTGAAGCTTACTTGGGCGAGAAAGTCACTGAAGCCGTGATTACCGTTCCGGCCTACTTCAACGACAGCCAACGTCAAGCCACCAAAGACGCAGGCCGCATCGCAGGTTTGGAAGTAAAACGTATCATCAACGAGCCGACCGCTGCCGCTTTGGCATTCGGTATGGACAAAGGCGACAACAAAGACCGCAAAGTAGCCGTATATGACTTGGGTGGCGGTACTTTCGATATTTCCATCATCGAAATCGCCAACCTCGACGGCGACAAACAATTCGAAGTATTAGCTACCAACGGCGATACTTTCTTGGGCGGTGAAGACTTCGACCAACGCTTGATCGACTACATCATTGACGAGTTCAAAAAAGAACAAGGCATTGATTTGAAACAAGACGTAATGGCTCTGCAACGTCTGAAAGAAGCTGCTGAAAAAGCCAAAATCGAATTGTCCAGCGGTCAGCAAACTGAAATCAACCTGCCATACATCACTATGGATGCAACCGGTCCTAAACACTTGGCCATGAAAATTACCCGTGCCAAATTCGAAAGCCTGGTTGAAGATTTGATCCAACGTTCTATCGAGCCTTGCAAAATCGCATTGAAAGATGCCGGCTTGAGCACCAGCGACATCGACGATGTGATTTTGGTCGGCGGTCAGTCCCGTATGCCGAAAGTACAAGAAGCCGTTCGAGACTTCTTCGGCAAAGAGCCTCGCAAAGACGTGAACCCTGACGAAGCTGTTGCCGTAGGTGCAGCGATTCAAGGCGAAGTATTGAGCGGCGGCCGCAGCGACGTATTGCTGCTGGACGTAACCCCTCTGTCTTTGGGTATCGAAACCATGGGCGGCGTGATGACCAAGCTGATTCAAAAGAACACTACTATTCCGACCAAAGCGTCTCAAGTGTTCTCTACTGCCGAAGACAACCAAAGCGCGGTAACCATCCATGTGCTGCAAGGCGAACGCGAACGCGCTTCTGCCAACAAGTCTTTGGGTCAGTTCAACTTGACCGACATCGCACCTGCACCACGCGGTATGCCTCAAATTGAAGTTACTTTCGACATCGACGCCAACGGTATCTTGCACGTTTCTGCCAAAGACAAAGGCACCGGCAAAGCCGCCAACATCACCATCCAAGGTTCTTCAGGTTTGAGCGAAGAAGAAATCGAACGCATGGTGAAAGACGCCGAAGCCAACGCTGAAGAAGATAAAAAACTGACTGAATTGGTCGCTTCACGCAACCAAGCCGAAGCTCTGATTCACTCCGTGAAAAAATCTTTGGCCGACTACGGCGACAAACTCGACGCTGCCGAGAAAGAAAAAATCGAAGCTGCGTTGAAAGAAGCTGAAGAAGCAGTTAAAGGCGACGACAAAGCCGCCATCGACGCCAAAGCCGAAGCTTTGGGTACAGCCAGCCAAAAACTGGGCGAAATGGTTTACGCTCAAGCGCAAGCCGAAGCACAAGCAGGCGAGGGCGCACAAGCCGAGTCTTCTGCTAAGAAAGACGACGACGTTGTAGATGCCGACTTTGAAGAAGTAAAAGACGACAAAAAATAATTGATGCCGTCTGAAAAAAGCGCGAATCGAAAGGTTCGCGCTTTTTGTTGTTTGGGGAATGTGTAAAGACGCTTTGTCAAAGTTGACGGTAAACTTTCAAAACCTTGCTACATCATCGCGTTGCCATACTTCTATTGCTGAATTTTGAACAGATTTCGTCGAATGCAGACAGCAGCTGACAGTCAAAGCCATTAATATTTGTCCATCGCTTGAGTGCGAATAAATGCTTATTTTTACCTCAAATCAACCTCTTGAAGGAAGATAAATATGAAAAAACTGATTCAAATGACCTCTTTGATGGTTGCCGCTGCCGGTTTGGTCTTGGCTCCAGTCGCTTCTGCGCATGGCAAGCACGACATGCATCCGAAACAAGAGCGTATGCACAAAAAAGCCAAACCGCAAAAAATGAAAAAACCTGCACCTAAAGCCAAACACCACGCAGCCAAGCCCAAACATCATCAAGAGCATCGCCATGAACCTCATTAAGATGAATCCTCAACAATAAATAAGGCCGTCTGAAACCCAAACATCAGGTTTCAGACAGCCTTGGTTTATCTGTCAAATAGCGCTTTGCCGTTTTTCTTGTGCCAAACGGGTCGGCTCCAGCCAGGCAATGTTTCTTTCTGCCAGCGCATCGCGCCAATAATCCAGTTTGGTATCCAAATCTTCAGAGAAACTGTCTTGATTCAAAAGCTGAATGATAACGCCGCCGTCCGTAGCTTCAGCCAAGCGGCTGATTTGACGCAAAATGCCGCGATCGGGAACAGTTTGCGTGCGTACTCCGATGAGAAGTTGCGCCGGAGTTTGTTTCAATTCAGCTTCTAATTGTTCCAAATCTTTTCTGCCGGCGATTACGCCTTTGTCTATCCACTCTTGCGCCAAAACGCCGGAAAACCAAAGCGGCTCAGGCCATTCCGTTTCCAGTGTAACAGCCCATTTAGGCGCATTGTTCAGCGTAATTTTAGATGAAACGGGAACGATATTTTCCTGAAAGTCATCGGCATCGACAATCTTCGTTTGCCATGCGCGGAGGATGTTTTGATAGTAGGGCTGATTCAAATCCAAACGTTCGCGAAGGGTTTTTAAAGTAATCTTGCAAGCCAGCCAAGCAATCAAGCGCGGCAGAATGCCATAGCAGATAATGTTGCCGATGAGTAAGCCCGCCCACGCGCGTGCATCTTCGATATGATTGTTCAGACGGCCTGCAATCACAGCCTGACTGTCGGGAACAGGAAAGCCCAAACGTTCCGGCAGCCATGACAAAGCCTCAACCGTTTTCACCAATGCCGTATTGCTTAAAAGCGTACTTTCCCAGTTGAACGTATATTGCCGCACCAAAAGCAGCAGCAAAACAGAAACCAACATCCCCGACAGCGTACAAAGCCACAGACTGTGTGAGGTTGCACCAATCAGCCAACGCGTTTGCGGTTTGCGCCATTCGTCCACATAAAGCCGCAAAATTGCCTGATTGACCGGGTCTTTACCTCGGAACCAAGTTGTCGGACTGCTGATAAAGTGCACATTTTTCAAACGCAGGAATAAAGTCGCCAACCACACCAGCAGCATGACCGTATTCATGCCCAAAATCCCGGCCAATACCAGAAAAAAGTTCAGCCCCTGATTGTCCATCAACAGATAAGTGCTGGAAAAACCGAACGTAAACAACAACGTCGCCGCAACAATCCAAAGCCAAAACGAGCCTGTCTCCACCTGTTGCAGCACATATTTCAAATGCTGGTCGCGGTCAATAATTTGAGCGCGGCGTATCAGTTTTTCCTCATTGCCGCCATCAATATGTCGCAACGCTTCCGTCGCCTGAACAGGATCTCCCGGAAAAATATAGGCACGTTCTTCAAGGATACGGACCAATTCGACAAGTTTTTGCGATAGATTCAACATAAATGATAGGCCGTCTGAAAGATAAAATGGAAACGTCTGTTATACCCCCAAATAAACCCTTTTTTTGCAAAGGTCAAAAAATTAAAAGCAGTTTTGATTTTGAATAGGGTATATAGTGGAATAGATGTAAAAAAAGCAGCCCGAAAGCTGCTCATTTTGAGTGTGGTGGACGGAGGGACACAAACTAAAGGCATAATTCATTGTTTTATATTATAAAAATAATAAAGCAATCTAAATATACCCACAAATATTCCCACATTT
>NZ_CATNVN010000080.1:0-8246 GCF_951230505.1 uncultured Neisseria sp. | reverse complement strand
GTAGCCTTAGCGGCTTGGCGTTCGGCTTGTGCAGCCAATGCCTGTTGAACGGCTGGGTGCTGTTGGGCGATGGTTTGTTCTTCTGCGCTGACTTCGCCTTTGAAGCGGTTGTTCAGGTCAAAACGTTTGCCACCGCGAGCCAGGGCTTTCAGATAGCGTGGGCGGCGACAGTGGTTGGCCAGTACGCGTGCAATCAGTGCAGGGTCGTATTGGGGCAGGGCGGCAACCAAATCTTGATCAATGCCGACAGCCAACGGTTTGAATCGTTTGAACACATCATATTTGCCGTAAATGTGGTCGGCAATCATGTCTGTTTGTTTTTTCTTGCTCATGGTTTGGACGGCAGATTTCAGCGCAGCGCCCAAAGCGGTTTCTTGTGCCATTGCGGTTGTATTCCTCTAATATAAATCCGTATTTTCGTCATACGGCAATAAGGTGCTATTGTAGTATAAAGACTGTGATTTGGCTAAATTTTTCTGAGAATATTCAGAAATAAACGGTTATTTCCCCAGTTTGGCAATGTTTGGTGTATTTACCTGAATATCGGCATTTTGCGCACGATGGCGGAAGGCGTGGTCAATCAATACCAATGCCAGCATGGCTTCTGCAATCGGAGCGGCGCGCAATCCGACACAGGGGTCGTGGCGGCCGTGTGTGGCAAGCTCGATAGGGTTGCCTTCTATATCAATGCTGCGGCGCGGTGTGGCGATGGAACTGGTAGGCTTGATGGCAATATTCACATGAATGTCTTGTCCGGTGCTGATGCCGCCCAAGATGCCGCCTGAGTGGTTGGACAGGAAGCCTTGAGGCGTGAGCTCGTCGCCATGCTCGCTGCCGCGTTGCGTTACGCTATCAAAACCTGCACCGATTTCAACGCCTTTGACAGCGTTAATGCTCATCATGGCATAGGCAATTTCTGCATCGAGGCGGTCAAAAACCGGTTCGCCCAAGCCAACAGGGACGTTGGCTGCTTCGATATGAAGTTTTGCGCCGACAGAATCCAATGATTTGCGCACGCTGTCCATATAGTTTTCCAAGTCCTCAATTTGGCTTTGGTTTGCGGCAAAAAAAGGATTTTGGGAAATATATTCGTAACCTTCAAACTGGATTTCTTTTTCGCCTACTTGGGTAACGTAGGCGGTAATTTCAGTACCGAATTTTTCTTTCAGCCATTTTTTAGCGACTGCTCCGGCAGCAACACGTGCGGCGGTTTCGCGGGCGGAACTTCTACCGCCGCCGCGATAGTCGCGTGTACCGTATTTGTGCCAGTAGGTATAATCAGCATGTCCGGGGCGGAAGCTGGTGGCGATATTGCCATAGTCTTTGCTGCGTTGGTCGGTATTGCGGATTAGGAGGGCAATGGGTGTACCGGTGGTTTTGCCTTCGAATACGCCGGAGAGGATTTCGACTTGGTCGGCTTCGCGGCGCTGGGTAACGTGGCGGCTGGTGCCGGGTTTGCGGCGGTCAAGGTCAAGCTGGATATCCGCTTCGCTCAATTCTAATCCGGGCGGGCAGCCATCAATGATGCAGCCCAAGCCTGCGCCGTGGCTTTCGCCGAAAGTGGTAACGGTAAAGATTTGTCCGAAAGTGTTGCCTGCCATAGGGATACTCTTTTGAAATTGGGTTTGGAAGTTTTTTGCTTATTTGGATAATTCTCAGGCCGTCTGAACAGATGTGAGAACGAAATCAAAGATTCTCGTTTCACCGTTCAGACGGCCTTTTGAGATGACTGCTTAGTTCAATTTACCGTGGCACTGTTTGTATTTCAGGCCGCTGCCGCAAGGGCAAGGATCGTTGCGGTGAACAATCAGGCCGTTTTGGGCAAGCGCTTCAGGGCTGAAGTCTGTGCCGTCAGGGTCGAACGCTTCGGTAATCAAATCGGTTTGCGATTGACCGAGCAATTCTTCCATATCAGGCGCATCGGAGTGGACGGTTTGAACATCGCTGACGCTTTGTGCAGCAGTGTGGTCGTATTCGCTGTTGCGCTCGATTTGAACGGCGGTCAGCAAAGCGGCAATGTTTTGTTTGATACCGCGCCACAGGTTTTCAAACATGGCGAAAGCTTCGCGTTTGTATTCCTGTTTTGGATTTTTCTGAGCATAGCTGCGCAGATGGATACCTTGGCGCAAGTAGTCCATAGCGGCGAGGTGCTCGCGCCATTGGTTGTCGATAACTTGCAGCATAACATTGCGTTCGAAGTCAGACATAGCCTGTTTGCCGACCAATTCGACTTTTTCGGCATATTCGTCTTCGATACGCTTGATGAGGCATTCTTTAATGTCTTGGTTGTCCAAAGTGCTGTCTTCTTTCAGCCAGCCTTTGATATCGACATGCAGGCGGAAATCGGCGGCAAGTTGGTGCTCAAGTGCCGGAATGTCCCATTGCTCTTCCATGCTGTCAGGCGGGATGTGGTAGTCAACCAAGTCGCTGACAACGTCGGCGCGGATTTCGCGGGTCAAATCGCTGACGTCTTTAGTCGTCAGGATTTCGTTACGTTGATGGTAAATCACTTTACGTTGGTCATTGGCAACGTCATCGTATTCCAAAACCTGTTTACGCATATCGAAGTTGCGGCCTTCGACTTTACGTTGCGCGCCTTCGATTTGACGGGTCAGCAGGCCGTGTTCGATGGCAACGCCGCGCTCAGGTGCCAGGCGGTTGAGGATGGCTGCGGCACGGTCGAGTGCAAACAGGCGCAACAATGGGTCTTCAAACGACAGATAGAAACGGCTGGAGCCGGGGTCGCCCTGACGGCCGGCACGACCACGCAACTGGTTGTCGATACGGCGGCTTTCATGGCGTTCCGTACCGATAATGTGCAAACCGCCTGCGGCCACAACTTGGTCGTGTTCGGCTTGCCAACCGCTTTCAAGGGCGGAAATTTGCGCTTGTTTTTGCTGTTCGCTCAGGGTTTCATCGGCATGGATGGCTTCGATTTGATGTTTGAGGTTGCCGCCCAAGACAATATCGGTACCGCGGCCGGCCATGTTGGTGGCAACGGTAATTGCGCCGACTTTACCGGCTTGGGCCACAATCAATGCCTCGCGCTCGTGTTCTTTTGCGTTCAGAACGTTATGCAGCAGACCTGCTTCGTGTAACAAGCGGGAAACCAGTTCGGAGTTTTCGATGCTGGTTGTACCGACCAAAACCGGTTGGCCGTTTTTGTGGCATTCGGCGATGTCTTTGACGACGGCTTCAAATTTTTCTTCGGCTGAGCGGAAGATTTGGTCGTTGAAGTCTTTGCGTTGTACAGGACGGTTGGTCGGGATGATGACGGTTTCGAGGTTGTAAATGCTTTGGAACTCGAAGGCTTCGGTATCGGCCGTACCGGTCATGCCGGACAGTTTGCTGTACAGGCGGAAGTAGTTTTGGAAGGTAATAGATGCAAGCGTTTGGTTTTCGCGTTTGATTTCTACGCCTTCTTTGGCTTCAACGGCTTGGTGCAAGCCTTCGGACCAACGGCGGCCGGCCATCAGACGGCCTGTGAATTCGTCCACAATCACGATTTCACCGTCTTGAATGACGTAGTGTTGGTCTTTGTGGAACAGAGTGTGCGCACGTAATGCCGCCATGAGGTGGTGCATTAGGGAAATATTAGCGGCAGAGTAGAGCGAATCGTTTTCCTGTAATAAGCCCATTTGGGTCAGGATTTGCTCGGCGTGTTCGTGACCGGCTTCGCTCAGGATAACTTGGTGTGCTTTTTCATCTACCCAGTAATCGCCTTCGCCTTCTTCGGTTTCTTGGCGGATAAGGTGGGCCGGAACGGCATCCATTACGCGGTAGAGCTGGATGTTGTCATCTGCCTGGCCGGAAATAATCAGCGGCGTACGCGCTTCGTCGATCAGAATGGAGTCCACTTCGTCGACAACGGCAAAGTTCAATTCGCGCTGAACTTTGTCGTATTGGTCGGTCACCATATTGTCGCGCAGGTAGTCGAAGCCGAATTCGTTGTTGGTGCCGTAAGTAATGTCGGCACCGTAAGCGGTTTGGCGTTCGAAAGGTTGCAAATCGGCTACGATCACGCCGACGCTCAAGCCTAAGAAATTGTACAACGGCTCCATAATGCCTGCGTCACGGGAGGCGAGGTAGTCGTTGACGGTAACGACGTGTACACCTTTTCCTGACAATGCATTCAGGTAAACGGCAAGGGTGGCCACCAATGTCTTACCTTCACCGGTACGCATTTCGGCGATTTTGCCGTTGTGCAGGACCATACCGCCGATCAGCTGTACATCGAAGTGGCGCATGCCCAATACGCGACGGGATGCCTCGCGGCAGACGGCAAAGGCTTCAACCAAGATGTCGTCCAGGCTTTGTCCGTCGGCGAGACGTTGTTTGAATTCGGCGGTTTTGGCCTGTAAATCTGCGTCGCTCAACGCTTTCATCTGTTCTTCGAGTGCATTGATTTTAGCAACGGATTTACGATATTGTTTCAGCAGGCGGTCGTTGCGGCTGCCGAAGATTTTCTTAGCAATGTTTGTCAGCATGAATAATTCCTGCGCCTTGATATAATAGTGGGCGAAACTGGGATTTTAACACAAGCGCTTGTATAACGCGGTAATGCTGTTTGAAATAAAGGCGGTTTTGCTGTATTTCAATTGTAATTGTTTGGTTAATTTACTGAGAGGCCGTCTGAAATATATGGATTTAGCACAATTGGGCAAGCGCGATCATTTACTGGCGGGCTTGTTGCGACAATCGCAACAATGGCGGAAATTGGATGCAAAAGTCAAAACGGTTTTGCCGGTCAACCTGCATCCGCATTTTCAGACGGCCTGTATTGAAGACGGAAGACTGGTTTTGCTGGCCGCCAATAATATGGCTGCTTCGCGTTTGAAAATGATCCTGCCTGCCATGTTGCCCAAGTTGCAAGCATTGCATGCAGGCGTGAGGGAAGTGGTGGTCAGGGTAGTCCCCAAGCCACCTGCTCAACCGAAAACCAATAGTTTGCGATTGAGCGAGGCAGCTTTAGACAGTTTCGATGAAGCGGCGGCCAAATTGGAAGGCAAGCATCCCGAATTGGCAGCGGCATTGGCAGAATTGGTACGCAAGCACAGCCGCTAAAATCATGCCGAATGAGATTATGGTTAATAAATGTTAAAACTTATTTCATTTGACCGATAGTATCTAATACTAAAGAAATACGACCTAAACAGTAACTGTTTTCTTTTAGGTAAACTGATGTAAACTTGGCCTGAAACTTTGATTTCGTGTGAAGTTTGTAGCAAAATAACGCCTGAATTTCTTATCACTCTGCGTGAATAAGTTTAAGTTTGGCATTTGCCTTTGTTAATATATTCGCGCGGGTTCTATTAATAGAACTTAACAAGACTCTCATCATTAGGAGATACATCAATGAAAGCTTATCTGGCTCTGATTTCCGCTGCCGTTATCGGCTTGGCTGCATGCTCTCAAGAAGCTGCAAAACCTGCTGAAGCACCTGCTGCTTCCGCTGCTTCTGAAGCTGCTCCTGCAGAAACTACTGCACCTGCCGATGCCGCTCCTGCCTCTGAAGCTGCTCCGGCTGATGCTGCCGCCGCTCCTGCTGCCGGCAACTGTGCAACTACTGTTGAAGCCAACGACGCTATGCAGTTCAACACTAAAGAAATCCAAGTAAGCAAAGCTTGTAAAGAATTCACCATCACTTTGAAACACACCGGTACCCAACCTAAAGAAAGCATGGGTCACAACATCGTCATCGGTAAAGCCGAAGACATGGACGGTATTTTCAAAGATGGTGCCGGTGCTGCTGCAACTGACTACGTTAAACCTGACGACGCACGCGTTGTTGCCCACACCAAACTGGTTGGCGGCGGCGAAGAAGCTTCCCTGACTCTGGATCCTGCTAAATTGGCTGGCGGTGAATACAAATTTGCTTGTACCTTCCCAGGTCACGGCGCTTTGATGAACGGTAAAGTTACTTTGGTTGACTAATCCGTCTAAAGCTCGAAAACAGACAGCCTGCCTTGCGCAGGCTGTTTTGTTATAATCTGGAAACATTAATTTAAGAATAAAACCTCAAAACCATGAATCCGTTTGAAACCAAAAGCGTTACTTTTGCCGAACCCATTGAAATGCTGTACGCCTGTCATGGCAAAGTGCGCCGTTTCTGCAGCCAGGTTGCCATGTTGTCGGACTATATTGCCGAAAACGGCTGCAATCAAATCGTTTTGCAAACCATCCGCCAGATTGCCCAATATTTTAATGTTGCCGCGCCGTTGCACCATGAAGACGAAGAGGAAAATTTCTTTCCGCTTTTGTTGCAATATGCGCCGCAAGCTCAAGAAAGCGTTGACGAGCTGCTGCGCCAACATGTCAGCCTGCATAGCAATTGGGACGGCGTAGCGGCTGAATTTGCCAAGCTTGAAGCGGATAACGCCTATATTCCTGATGCCGAAGCATTCAAACGTTTTGTCGCAGGATATGATGTTCATCTGGCGATTGAAGAGCCGCTGTTTGATATGGGCAAAACCTTTATCCCCAAAGAAAAACTGACCGAAATCGGCGAAATTATGGCTGCACGCCGCCGCAAATAAGGCCGTCTGAAACAATCGTCTCAAGGAATACACTATGCTGACCCCAAAAAGTTGCGATTTGTTCAATATCCCTTTTTTCCAGTTTTCCCAGCTTAAAAAATACCAGCCTGAAAGCATTCCGCAAATCAAGGCAGACTATAAAGAAAACTGGCAGGTATGGCAGCAGCTGATCCAGCAGGTTGCTGCCGAATTGGGTGCACCGTTTGCGCCGCCGCATATCGAACGCTGGTGTAACGGCTGGCAGGTACGCGCTCATTTCTTTGCCTATTTCAAATACGAACAATATAAAAATTCCGCAGCGATTTTATCGATTTTGCTGAATCGCCGCCGTTTGAGCGTCAGCTTGGACTGGCATTGCTATAAAGCCGATGTGTCGCCCATTGCGCTGCCTGATTACAACCGCTGGCTGGATAATTTTGATATTGAAAAATACGCTTCCTTCGATATGTGGCACGGTGCGGAAAGTGAATATGACGACTACCGCACCGTCGCCCAACAAAGCGACGGCGATAGAAAGCTTCGAGACGATAAAGATTTCTTCTGTATCGGGAAACACATCGAGCGTGATGATTTAGGCAAGCAGGATGTAGCGAAATGGATAGCGGAAACAGTGGAAGAATTACTGCCGCTGTATGAAGCTTGCCATGGAAAATAACTCAGAATACTGAAAGGCAGACTGCCTATTCAGTATCTTCAAATAAACTCAAGGCCGTCTGAAAATCATATTCAGAACGTTTCAGACGGCCTGTTTCTCACAGTGAACAAATATGACCGAAACCCAATCCCTAGAGCTTGCCAAAGCGCTGATTTCCCGCCCGTCCGTTACACCGGATGACCAAAACTGCCAACAACTGCTGGCCGAACGCCTGCAAAAAATCGGTTTTGCCGTAGAGGAGCTTCATTTTGGCGACACCAAAAACATTTGGTTACGACGCGGTACGCAGGCTCCGGTGTTCTGCTTTGCCGGACATACCGACGTCGTGCCGACAGGCCCTGTTGAAAAATGGGATTCGCCACCGTTTGAACCGACCGAGCGTGAAGGCTGTCTGTATGGTCGCGGCGCGGCGGATATGAAAACCAGCATTGCCTGTTTCGTTACCGCCTGCGAACGCTTCGTTGCCGAACATCCCGATCACCAAGGCAGCATCGCGCTTCTGATTACTTCCGACGAAGAGGGCGATGCGTTGGACGGCACGACTAAAGTTGTCGATGTGTTGAAAGCGCGTGGCGAATTGATTGATTACTGTATCGTCGGCGAACCGACTGCCGTGGATAAATTGGGCGATATGTTGAAAAACGGACGGCGTGGCTCGTTGTCGGGCAATCTGACCGTCAAAGGCAAGCAAGGCCATATTGCCTATCCGCATTTGGCCATTAATCCCGTGCATACTTTCGCCCCGGCCTTGCTGGAGCTGACGCAGGAAGTCTGGGACGAGGGCAACGAATACTTCCCGCCGACCAGTTTCCAAATTTCCAATATTAACGGCGGCACAGGCGCGACCAATGTGATTCCGGGAGAGCTGAACGTCAAATTCAATTTCCGTTTCTCTACCGAGTCCACCGAAGAAGGGCTGAAACAACGCATCCACGCCATTTTGGACAAACACGGCGTGCAATACGATTTGCAGTGGTCTTGTTCAGGCCAACCGTTCCTGACTCAGGCAGGAAAACTGACCGACGTAGCACGTGAAGCCATTGCCGAGATTTGTG
>NZ_CATNVN010000079.1:0-8329 GCF_951230505.1 uncultured Neisseria sp. | reverse complement strand
AGTCTGTCTCACTCTCATGCAAAGGTAAGATCAACCATTTAATCCGCTTACCCCTAAATTCTAAGACCGTTCCCGACCCGTTATTTCAGACGGCCCGAACAATCAGACAAAGCGGTTAAATTATGATTTTGGCCATTATACCCGATAAGGTCGAGCCACTTTTCCCTCAAATCTAAATCACACAAAAATTTTCGTTTTCAGACAGACAAAGCAACGTATAATAAACGGTTAATTCAAATACCTATCGCATTCAGGAGAACACATGAGCCTCAAGCAAAAAGTCATCGCCATCGACGGCCCCAGCGCATCCGGCAAAGGGACGGTTGCCTCACGCGTAGCCGAAGCCTTGGGTTTTCTTTACCTCGACTCCGGTGCGCTTTACCGCCTGACCGCGCTTTACGCACAAAAACAAAATGTTGTCTGGACAGATGAAGATGCCGTCAGCACACTGGCAGAAACCTTGCCCGCACAATTTGAAGGCAGCGCCGTATTATTAAACGGCGAAGATGTATCCGAGCAAATCCGTACCGAAGCGATCGGTATGGGCGCATCTGCCGTCGCGCAGTTGTCTAAAGTGCGTACCGCCCTTTTGCAGCGCCAACGCGACTTCCTAACCGAAAAAGGTTTGGTCGCCGACGGTCGTGATATCGGCTCGGTTATTTTCCCTGATGCCGCATTAAAAATTTTCCTGACCGCAAGTGCCAATGTCCGCGCCCAACGTCGTGCAAAACAACTCGGTATCCCATGCGAAGGCGTTGCATTCGAGCGCATTTTGTCAGACATTGAAGCGCGCGACGAAGCAGACCGCCGCCGCCCTGTTGCTCCGTTGAAACAGCTGCCCGACGCCCTGCTTTTAGATACCGATAACCTTTCTATCGAAGAAGCTGTAAAAAAAGTGCTTGATTGGTATCATAAAGTTTAAAATTTGGAGTATAATCGCGAAGTTTTCATTTCAGACGGCCTGTTAATCCTATAACAAGGCCGTCTGAAAACATTTCCCAACCTGCCGCGCCAAGGACGGCAGGTCATTTCAAACCTAACCCGCACCCCTTGGCGGTGTACCGAAAAGAGTATATATGACTATGGAAAATTTTGCCCAGCTGCTGGAAGAAAGCTTTACCCTGCAAGAGATGAACCCAGGTGAAGTGATTACTGCCGAAGTAGTCGGCATCGATCAAAACTTCGTTACCGTTAACGCAGGTCTGAAATCAGAATCTCTGATTGATGTTGCTGAATTCAAAAACGCTCAGGGCGAGATTGAAGTTAAGGTTGGCGATTTCGTTACCGTTACCATCGAATCTGTTGAAAACGGCTTCGGCGAAACCAAACTGTCCCGCGAAAAAGCTAAACGCGCTGCCGACTGGATCGCTTTGGAAGAAGCTATGGAAAACGGCGACATCCTGTCCGGCGTTATCAATGGCAAAGTCAAAGGTGGTCTGACTGTTATGATCAACAGCATCCGTGCATTCCTGCCGGGTTCTTTGGTTGACGTACGTCCTGTAAAAGACACTTCTCACTTCGAAGGCAAAGAAATTGAATTCAAAGTGATCAAACTGGACAAAAAACGCAACAACGTTGTTGTGTCCCGCCGCGCTGTTCTGGAAGCTACTTTGGGCGAAGAACGCAAAGCCTTGCTGGAAAACCTGCAAGAAGGTTCAGTTATCAAAGGTATCGTTAAAAACATCACCGATTACGGTGCATTCGTTGACTTGGGCGGCATCGATGGCCTGTTGCACATCACCGACTTGGCATGGCGCCGTGTGAAACACCCAAGCGAAGTTTTGGAAGTTGGTCAAGAAGTAGAAGCTAAAGTCCTGAAATTCGACCAAGACAAACAACGCGTTTCTCTGGGTATGAAACAACTGGGCGAAGATCCTTGGAGCGGCCTGACCCGTCGTTACCCACAAGGTACCCGCCTGTTCGGTAAAGTATCCAACCTGACCGACTACGGTGCTTTCGTTGAAATCGAACAAGGCATCGAAGGTTTGGTACACGTTTCCGAAATGGATTGGACCAACAAAAACGTACACCCAAGCAAAGTTGTTCAACTGGGTGACGAAGTTGAAGTAATGATCCTGGAAATCGACGAAGACCGCCGCCGTATCTCTTTGGGTATGAAACAATGCCAAGCTAACCCTTGGGAAGAGTTTGCTGCCAACCACAACAAAGGCGACAAAATCTCCGGCGCAGTTAAATCTATCACTGACTTCGGCGTATTCGTAGGTCTGCCTGGTGGCATCGACGGCCTGGTTCACTTGTCTGACCTGTCTTGGACTGAGGCCGGCGAAGAAGCTGTACGCAAATACAAAAAAGGCGAAGAAGTTGAAGCCGTTGTATTGGCAATCGACGTTGAAAAAGAACGCATCTCTTTGGGTATCAAACAACTGGAAGGTGATCCGTTCGGCAACTTCATCAGCGTAAACGACAAAGGTTCTTTGGTTAAAGGTTCTGTGAAATCTGTTGACGCCAAAGGTGCCGTAGTTGCTCTGTCTGAAGAAGTTGAAGGCTACCTGCCTGCTTCTGAATTCGCCGCTGACCGCGTTGAAGACCTGACTACCAAACTGAAAGAAGGCGACGAAGTTGAAGCCGTTATCGTTACCGTTGACCGCAAAAACCGCAGCATCCGTCTGTCTGTTAAAGCGAAAGACGCTAAAGAAAACCGCGAAGCGCTGAATTCAGTTAACGCTGCTGCAACTGCCAATGCCGGTACTACCAGCTTGGGCGACTTGCTGAAAGCCAAACTGTCCGGCGACCAAGAATAAGGTTGCAGACATGACGAAGTCTGAATTGATGGTTCGCCTCGCGGAAGTGTTTGCCGAAAAAAATGGCAACCAACTGCTGGCTAAAGATGTCGAATACAGTGTAAAAGTCTTGGTTGATACCATGACCCGCTCACTGGCTCGTGGACAACGTATCGAAATCCGCGGCTTCGGCAGCTTCGACTTGAACCACCGCCCTGCCCGTATCGGGCGCAACCCCAAAACCGGAGAACGCGTGGAAGTGCCTGAAAAGCATGTTCCTCACTTCAAACCTGGTAAAGAGTTGCGTGAGCGTGTAGACTTGGCATTGCAAGAAAGTGCTCATTAATACTTAGTAGCAAAACGCCGCAGAAATGCGGCGTTTTTTTGTTTTCTCAAGAAATATAAAGCCAGATCTTTTTACGCATACCTTAATCGCACACTATTTCAACTATATTTACTACAATGTTTGTGCAAAAAACGCAGGCCGTCTGAAATCATTTATAATAGACCAACTATTCTGTAATGAAAACATCATTCCAACTACTGTCCAAACTATTGCGGATGATGTTTCAACTATCGCCAGTAAAGCATAATAAAGGTTACACATGAGCAATAGAGACCAACTATTCACACCACCTCCATTTGAAAACCACAGCCCATTGACTTGGTATCAAGCTGCAGCCGAGCAACCCAACTTTATCCGCGATGAAGCCCAAGCGCGAGCCATTGAATATTTGGATCGTTTGTGGACCGAGCTGATGATGTTCAAACGCAAACGCAACCGTTTTCTTGGCCGTAGCTTGCGTTCCCCCCAAGTTCCTAAAGGGCTCTATTTTTATGGCGGCGTAGGACGAGGTAAAAGCTTTTTGATGGATGCTTTTTTCGGCTGCCTCCCTTATCGTCGTAAACGTCGCGTGCATTTCCATGCTTTCATGGCCGAAATCCATCAACGCCTTAAAGTATTGAAAAGCGAAGCCAACCCTTTAAAAGCCGTTGCAACAGAAATTGCCAAAGAAACACGTGTATTATGCTTTGACGAGTTCCACGTCAGCGATATTGCCGATGCTATGATTTTGGGCCGTTTGCTGGAAAACCTGTTGAGTGAAGGTGTAGTCTTGGTAGCCACTTCCAACTACGCTCCATCCGAACTCTATCCTCAAGGCCAAAACCGCAGTAGCTTTCTGCCAACCATCGCCCTTATCGAATCTAACCTGACCGTTTTAAATGTAGATGGTGGCGAAGATTACCGATTGCGCACATTACGCCCTGCCGAAATTTTCTTTGTGCCCAATAATGAAGAAAACGAGCAAAAACTGGCTGCTTTATTTAAAGAAATGAGCGGAATCTCTGAATTAAACCCAGGCATCAGCATTATTCATGGAAGGGAAATTCCTCATAAAGCCCAGTCAGAACGCGCCATCTGGTTTGATTTCCGTGCATTATGTTTCGGCCCTCGCTCACAAGCTGACTATCTGTACTTGGCTGAACATTACGAGATGGTTTTCCTTTCAGGATTAGAACGTCTAACCCCTCAAGAAAAAGCAGAAGCACGCCGTCTGACATGGTTAATTGACGTTTTATACGATTTTCGTGTGAAATTGTGCGCCACCAGCGCAGTTGGCGTAAACGATATTTACGTTGAAGGCGATTTTGCCGAAGAATTTACCCGTACAGCCAGCCGTATGATCGAAATGCAATCTGAAGTCTACTTGGAACAACCACACCTGACTTTAAGCAAATAATGCCTTTCCCAAAAAGGGGCGAAATTTGGTAGAATACACTTCCCTCGCCTCTTGGCTACGATAACCCACCTTTCAATAAAAACAAGGACATAACATGGCCATCGAACGTACGATTTCCATCATCAAACCCGATGCAGTAGAAAAAAACGTCATCGGCAAGATTTACAGCCGCTTTGAAGAAAACGGCTTGCGCATTATTGCGGCAAAAATGAAACATCTCTCTGAGCGTGAAGCAAAAGAGTTTTATGCCGTACACAAAGGCCGCCCTTTTTATGAAGACTTGGTTAAATTCATGACACGCAGCCCCGTCATGATCCAAGTATTAGAAGGTGAAAACGCCGTTGCCAAAAATCGCGAATTGATGGGTGCAACCAACCCAGCCGATGCAGCTCCGGGCACAATCCGTGCCGACTTTGCAGAATCTGTCAGTGTTAATGCCGTACATGGTTCTGACAGCGTTGAAAATGCTGCGATTGAAATTGCTTACTTCTTCAGCCAAAGCGAAATCTGCCCACGCTAAGAATAAAAGCCTGTAGTCGCTTTACGGCCGTCCGATTCATATCGGACGGCAAAACTGCTTTGTATGTCCTACAAATTAAAGGCCGTCTGAAAACCCAAAGGCTATTAAAGCAAAGCTGCCCAATAAGCCCCTTTGCTTTAAAAGCTTTACTGAGAAACATAAAAATACATGAAAACCAATCTACTGAACTACGATTTAAACGGACTGACGCAACACTTTGCTGAAATGGGCGAAAAACCTTTTCGTGCCAAGCAGGTAATGCGTTGGATGCATCAAGCGGGTGCACAAAACTTTGAAGAAATGACTGACTTGGCCAAATCATTGCGGGCCAAATTGAATGAACAAGCCACAATCGAAGTGCCTAAATTAATGATGGCACAAGAATCTACTGACGGTACACGCAAATGGTTGCTGGATGTCGGCACGGGCAACGGTGTAGAAACCGTCTTCATTCCCGAAGCCGAACGCGGTACTTTGTGTATCTCTTCCCAAGTCGGTTGCGCATTGGAATGCACCTTCTGCTCTACCGGACGACAAGGTTTCAACCGCAACCTGACTGCCGCTGAAATTATCGGTCAGCTTTGGTGGGCCAATAAAGCCATGGGCGTTACCCCTAAAAACGAACGCGTTATCTCCAACGTGGTGATGATGGGCATGGGCGAACCCATGGCAAACTTTGACAATGTTGTTACCGCTTTGAGCATTATGCTGGATGATCACGGCTATGGTTTAAGTCGTCGCCGCGTAACTGTTTCCACTTCGGGCATGGTTCCACAAATGGACAGACTGCGTGATGCAATGCCTGTTGCTTTAGCCGTGTCTTTACACGCATCCAACGATGAAGTGCGCGATCAAATTGTTCCACTCAACAAAAAATACCCGCTCAAAGAATTGATGGCGGCTTGTCAACGTTATCTGGTCAAAGCCCCCCGCGACTTTATTACCTTTGAATACGTTATGCTCGATGGCATCAACGATAAAGCACAACATGCGCGCGAATTGATTGAGTTGGTTAAAGACGTACCCTGCAAATTCAATCTGATTCCGTTCAATCCTTTCCCAAATTCCGGCTACGAACGTTCTACCAACGAAAATATCCGTGTCTTCCGAGATATTCTGCAACAAGCCGGCTTTGTCGTTACTGTCCGCAAAACCCGCGGCGACGATATCGATGCCGCTTGCGGACAATTGGCCGGACAAGTACAAGATAAAACACGCCGCCAACAAAAATGGCAACAGATTTTGGTCGAACAATAAGGTTAATTATGAAAATCAAGTTCGGATTCGCTTTACTTACCGCACTGACTCTTTCTGCCTGCGCTTCCTCTTCCGGCCCAAGCCCTAAAGAACGTGCCATTCAAGTTTCTAATATCAAAACCCAACTGGCTGTGGAATATATGCGCGGCCAAAACTACCGCCAAGCTACTGAAAGTATTGAAGAGGCGCTTAAGTCCAATTCAAAAAATGACCTTGCTTGGTTGGTACGCGCCGAGATTTATCAGTATTTGAAGGTCAAAGATAAAGCTCAGGAAAGCTTTCTTAAAGCATTGTCTTTAAAACCTGATAGCGCGGAAGTCAACAACAACTATGGTTGGTTCTTGTGCAATCAAATGAATGCACCAGCCGAATCTTTGGCTTATTTTGACAAAGCACTGGCCGACCCAACCTACCCAAGCCCCTTTATTGCCAATATGAATAAAGGCATTTGTAGTGCAAGGTTAGGTCAATACTCTTTAGCCCAAGCCTATTTGGAAAGGTCTTTAGCAGCGAATCCGCAATTCTTCCCTGCTTTCAAAGAACTTGCCCGAACCAAAATGATGGCAGGAAATCTTAACGATGCCGACTATTATTTCCGCCAATACCAAAGCAAAGTTGATGTTCTGCAGGCTGACGATTTGCTTTTAGGCTGGCGTTTGGCTACCGCTTTGGGTAATAAACACGCCGCATACGAATATGAAGCCCAACTTAGGGCAAACTTCCCCTATTCAGACGAACTACAAACTGTCACAACAGGCCACTAAATGGAAAATAACGATAAAATCAACTACGACACACAAGCCGCCAAAACATTGGGGGATGAATTACGCAAACACAGAACTGATGCCAAAATCGATATTCAAGATGTTGCTTCACGGTTGAAACTGTCTGCCAAACAAATTGATGCTTTGGAAAAAGGGGAATATTCAGGCTTTCCCGGTTTAGTCTTTGTTTCAGGCTATCTGCGTTCATATGCACGATTTCTGAAAATCGATGAACAAACCATCGCCAAACATTTACTCTCCATTACTCCGCAACTTGAAGACCATGTATACGCGGTAACACGCAGCGCCAACGCCGGCTTAAGCTACACAGACACTGAAAAACAAGGTTTCCCAAAATGGATATTGGGAATAGCCGCATTGGCTTTGGCTGTAGGCGGCGTTTACTTTTGGCAAAGTAAATCCAGTTTTGAAAATGAGCAGGCAAATATTCAGAACAGCAAAGATGTTGCTGATACGATGAAAACGCCTGCCTTAAAAACGGATAATGTTGCCGTTAGCGAAATGACGGAAGACGGCAAAAAAGAAATTACCAATAAGCCTGAAGTGACTAATGATCAAGCAGCTTCTGAAGCTTCTGCCGTAGCACAAGAAGAGAAGCCTGCCGTCAAAGTTGAGAAAGACGAACTTTGGATTAAAGTCCAATACCGAAGCAATCTGATTATTACGGATAAAGATGGAAAAGTTGTATTCAGCCGTATCGTTCCGGCCGGAAGCGAACAACGTCTAAGAGGCGGCGCGCCTTACAATGTTTGGATCGGCATTGCAGCCGGCTCTGAAGCCAATTACGGCGGCACACCTATCGAACCTTTAAAATACCGTGTTGCCGGTGAAAAATCCGCCTCTTTTGTTGCAGGAAAAAACTAAAATGACCACACCTAAACGCCGTCAGACACATCAAGTCAAAATTGACCACCTCATCGTCGGCTCCGATGCGCCCGTTGTTGTGCAATCTATGACCAATACCGACACCGCAGATGCAGAAGCAACCGCCCGACAGGTCAAAGAGTTGAGCGATGCCGGCTCAGAAATGGTCCGTATCACGGTCAATACTCCTGAAGCGGCTTCCAAAGTAGCCGAAATCCGCAGCCGCTTAGACGATATGGGTTACACCACGCCTTTGATTGGTGATTTCCATTTCAATGGCGAACGCTTATTGGCTGAATTTCCCAAATGCGGCAAAGCCCTGTCTAAATACCGTATCAACCCGGGTAATGTTGGCAAAGGTGCAAAAGGCGATGAAAAATTTGCCTTTATGATTCGTACTGCCGCAGAAAACAATAAAGC
>NZ_CATNVN010000078.1:0-8332 GCF_951230505.1 uncultured Neisseria sp. | reverse complement strand
GACAAACTGCTGTACGGCCGGCACAGCCAAAATCAACAGCAATACCAATACGGCTTTTTCCATACGGTTGAACTGACAACTTCCATAGTGTTCGAATAGAGAAACAGCAATACGCCGGGCAAATAGAGCAAGACTGACAGCAGCAAATATTCCGTGCCTGCCGCATAGACAATCCAAGCCGCATAAAGCGTTGCTGCCGCGCCGATAAGACGGTATTTTGCCGCAGCCTTTTGTGTCAGCGATAATTTGAGCAGATATGCACCAATTAACAGATACGGTATCAAAATCATGGAAGTCGATACCATCAGCAAGGCAGAATAATCCTCGCCTTTTAACCACACCAGCAATAGGCAAAACTGCACGGTCAAGGTGGTAAACATCAACGAACCCTGCGGCACTTCGTTTTTATTCAACGGGATAAACGATTTTGGAAATGCACCGTTTCTCGCACCCATGTGCGGAATCTCGGTCGCATACAGCGTCCAGCTTAAATAAGACGACAGCACAGACACAATCAGGCAGGAAGAAATCAGCACTTTACCCCAAGGGCCGACCATGTGCGCCAACACGCCCGCCATAGACGGATTAGCCATTGCAGCAATATCCGCACGAGGCAAAATACCTTGGGCCAAGACGGTAATTGCCACATACATTGCCAGCGTCAAGCTGACTCCGATAATGGTTGCTCGACCGACATCAGCACGACTTCGCGCATGCTTAGACAAAACCGCCGCACCCTCAATACCGGTAAACACCCACAGCGTAATCAGCATTGTGTTTTTCACCTGCGTCATCAGGCTGACATCAGGATTTTCAGGCGTAGCAAGGCTCGCCCCTGTCCAATCGGACATAAACACTTCGGTTTGAAAGAAATAGGCTGCCATACCGATAAATAAAATCAGCGGAAATACTTTGACTGCCGTCGCAATCAGGTTCACTCCTGCCGCTTCTTTAATACCGCGCACTACCAACCAGTAAATCAGCCACACAATTACTGATTCTCCAACAAAAGCAGCAAATGTGTTGCCTTTACCGAAAATCACGTTGTCCGGCGTATCGACAAATCCGCCCACTGCTTCAAACGCAACCACCAAATAGCCGACAATACCGACCGTGGTGCAAAGCCAATAGCCCCACGCCGAGAAAAAACCCATCAAATCGCCGAAGCCGTCGCGGGCGTACGTATAAATACCGCCATCCAATTCGGGCTTAAGTTTGGACAAGGCCGAAAATGACAGGCCGAGAAAGATAATGCCCACACCGGTAATCAGCCAACCCAACAGCAAAGCCTGCGAACCTGCAACGGCAGCCATATTCTGCGGCAGGCTGAAAATACCCGAACCAATCATGGAACTGATAACCAAGGCCGTCAGTGCAACCAAGCCGATTTGAGATTTTTGCGACATGTTTATTCCTGATTTTTATAATTATGTGTTTGTGAAGCGACGGCATTACCGGCTTTTTTAGCCTGTTCTAACCGTATCAAAATATTATGCAGCCGCTTTCAGACGGCCTTAAATCCTTGCGCCAACGCACGGATATGTTCAGGTGCGATACCGCAGCACCCACCGATGATTTCCGCGCCCAAATCCGCCCATTGTCTCGCCCATGCCAAATAATTTTCCGGCGTGGCATCAGCGCGAATCGGATCCAAACCATCGTTGGCCTCGTTCATCTGTCCTTGTACCGGTTCAAATGCATTGGCGTAAACACCCAGTTTCAGACGGCTTTGGGCTTCATGTGCCACTTTCAAAGCTTCCGCCATTACTTCAGGCTGACTGCAATTGAACAACATTGCCGCCGCACCTATTTCTACCGCGAAATCTGCCGCCTCGTGCACGTTTTCTCCCGAACGCAACACCGGTACATCATGCGGCATCGTATCTTCCAAAGTAAACGACACCCAAAACGGCTTACCGTCATCAGGCAGACTGCTGCGCCAGAAACGCGCTTCTTCCAAGCTGGATACGGTTTCTGCCAACCAAATATCAGCAAACGGCATCAAACCCGATATTAAAGGGCGAGCCAAAGCAGGTGCGACTTATTTGTCAAACAAGTCAGGGCGGTAAGAACCGAACAACGGCGGCAGGCTTGCGGCCACTTTTGCAGTAGTCCCGCTTTGTTCCACTGCTTCACGCGCCAAACAGCCGGAAAGCCTTGCCCATTCGGCAGCTTGAGCATCAAAGCGCTCCTGACCGATATGAAACGGAACAAGCGCATAGCTGTTGGTCGTAATCACCTGCGCGCCTGCGCGAAGAAAATCCAAATGCGTTTCACGCACAATATCCGGTGCTTCCATCAAAGCCAAAGCAGACCATTCCGGCTGCCGAAACGGTGCGCCGCGCCGATGCAGTTCACGCCCCATTCCGCCGTCTAAAATCGTTACCGTCATGATCGACCTCCAATGATGATTTTTTAAAATCGCCATTCTACGCTTTTTTTAACTCCTTACCCTTAATCTATGAAAAACTAAACTTATGCAGTTTCGTTATATAAAAGGCCGTCTGAAACTGGATTTCAGACGGCCTTTACGATTATTTCACAAACCGTGCATCTGCCATAAACGGCCGTGTAGCGGCTGGTTTGGCGGAATAGAAGCGGGAGAAGGTGCTGTCGATTTTAGTCTGTATCGGCTTACTATCCAATGTTGCTGATGCTTCCAATTTCACACCACCGCCACTGGTTTCACCCAATTTCATATTTGGCAACGTCAGTTTGGCAATATTGAGTTTCACATTTTCCACTTTGGTATCGGGAGACATCAGCTGTTTGCCGACCGGACGGATTTTTTCACCCTCATCATGAGGCGCAGCACCACCGTTATCGTCAACCACGCCGATATTAATCAATCGGGCAGATGCCAAATCCATCTTGCCGTTTTTGACCGGAATACCGACAAACAGTTTTACGCCGCGATGAATGAACGTATTGTCCCGCCACTGAGTTTGGCCCTCTTTCGGCGGTTTGGTTTCTGCCGCCACCGAATAAGTGCGGCCCATAATCATCAATTTATAACCTGGAATTTTTTTCGAACCGAATCCATCAGTGATATCTTCGACCAGTTGCGGCGCAGTCAGGGTTTCGTTTGCCAAAATACGGGCTGAAGTTTCTGCCAAATGGGCAGGCTTGCCGTCTATGGTCAATGCCTGTTCATGGCCGAAATCAGACGCAAATGCAGGCACGGCGGCCAGTGCAGCGGCCAATGCTAGAATACGGATGGTTTTCATTGCAGACTCCTGATAAAAATGTAATTGGGTTGATTACCCGATAAAATCCGGGCGATATTGATAGGAATCGGTATTTTTATACAAATGATACAGATTATCAAGAATATTTGGATTTTAAAATAAAAAAGGCCGTCTGAAAACCAAGTTTCAGACGGCCTTTTAATCTACTTAAAACCTTCTATCAGTCTTTGAAGCGTTTGAATACCAATGTGCCGTTGGTACCGCCAAAGCCGAAGGAATTGGAGATGGCAACGTCGATTTTCGCATCGCGTGCTTCGTTGGCGCAGTAGTCCAAATCGCAACCGGCTTCAACGTCTTGTTCAAAGATGTTGATGGTCGGTGGAGATTTTTGCTCGTGTACCGCCAACACGCTGTACAACGCTTCCACACCGCCGGCCGCGCCAAGCAAGTGGCCAGTCATGGATTTGGTGGAGTTAACAATGACTTTGCGCGCATGATCGCCCAAAGCGCGTTTGATGGCTTTGGTTTCGTTGGCATCGCCCAAAGGAGTCGATGTACCGTGTGCGTTGACGTAATCAACGTCTTCAGGATTCAGGCCGGCGTCTTTCAGGGCGCGGGTAACGGCCAATGCAGGGCCTTCTTCGTTAGGCGCGGTAATGTGGTAGGCATCGGAGCTCATGCCGAAGCCGACGATTTCGGCGTAAATTTTCGCACCGCGTTTTTTCGCGTGTTCCAATTCTTCCAACACCAGCACGCCAGCGCCTTCGCCGATAACGAAACCGTCACGGCCTTTGTCCCACGGACGGGAAGCGGTAGCAGGGTCGTCGTTGCGGGTGGAAAGTGCCTTCATGGCGGCAAAACCGCCAACGCCCAAAGTGCTGATCGCACCTTCTGCGCCACCGGCAATCATCACGTCTGCGTCGCCGTATTTAATCAGTCGTGCAGAGTCGCCGATAGAATGCGCGCCGGTCGTACAGGCAGACACCATGCCGTAGCTCGGGCCGCGGTAGCCTTTGAGGATGGTCACGTGACCGGAAATCAGATTGATCAGCGAGCCTGGGATAAAGAAAGGATTGATTTTGCGCGCGCCACCTTCGATAACGGCTTTGCCGGTCGCTTCGATGCTCGGCAGGCCGCCGATACCGGAGCCGATGTTGACACCGACGCGGTCTTTGTCGAGGGTTTCCAAATCGTCCAAGCCTGAATCATTGATGGCTTGCAGGGCGGCGGCAATACCGTAGTGGATGAACACGTCCATACGGCGCGCTTCTTTCGCGCTGATGTATTGGCCGATATCGAAATCGCGCACTTCGCCGGCGATTTGGCTGTTGATGTCGGATGCGTCAAAGCGGGTAATCCGTCCGATGCCGCTTTTGCCTGCGAGCAGATTGCTCCATGCGGTGGCGACGTCGTTGCCGACCGGTGATACTTGGCCAAGACCTGTGATGACTACTCTTCTCTGACTCATGATAATCTCGCTGTTGGTTGTCGGGATTTTCGCGGCAGCCTTGCTCTTTTTCTTCGTGAAAACGGGCAAAACTCATGCCGTCTGAAATTTCAGGGGTTTGATAATAAGGTAAAAGCCTCTATTGCGATGGCGCAGCAGAGGCTGGATGTTTGAGGCGACCGATTAGCCTTGGTGGGCGTTGATGTAGTCGATAGCCAATTGTACGGTAGTGATTTTTTCAGCGTCTTCGTCAGGGATTTCGCAGCCGAAAGCTTCTTCCAAAGCCATCACCAGTTCTACGGTGTCCAGAGAGTCAGCACCCAAATCGTCTTGGAAAGAAGATTCGTTTTTCACTTCGGCTTCGTTTACGCCCAGTTGTTCAGCAACAATTTTTTTAACTTGTTGTTCGATGTTTGACATGTCAGTCGTTCCTTTTCGCCTTGCGGCAGGTTGTTTAAGGGAAATAATTCGTCGGTATTGTACCGAATTCGGATAGAGTTTTCCATCTAATCCTGCATTTTAGCACAGATTATTCTGGAAAAACCTGTTGTTGCGCATATTAGCATAGGCTGATTTTAACCTACAAGCAGGAATTTGTTTTTGTTACGTATTAACATTAACATTATTAAAAAAAGAGGCTGTACTAGATTAGCAGATATGTTACCCTCGAAAATATGAAGATAACACACTGCAAATTAAAGAAAAAAGTACAGAAAAAACTGCTTCGTTTTTTTGTACTCGAAGTTACCACCCGTTCTGCCGCCGATATTTTGGGTATCCATCCCAATTCGGCAGCACTGTTCTATCGTAAAATCCGCACGGTTATCAACTGTCATTTGGCCTTGGCCGCCGATGAGGTTTTTGAGGGCTCTGTCAAACTGGACGAAAGCTATTTCGGCGGACGGCGTAAAGGCAGACGTGGTCGCGGTGCGGCAGGAAAAGTGGTTGTCTTCGGCATTCTGAAACGCAACAGACGGGTCTATACCGTTGTGGTGGATAATGCCAAGTCTGAAACGTTACTCCCTGTCATTAAAAAGAAAATCATGCCGGACAGCATTGTTTACACGGATAGCCTGAGCAGCTACGACAAGTTGGACGTGAGCGGTTTCATCCATTACCGCATCAACCATTCCAAGGAATTTGCAGAGCGTCAGAACCACATTAACGGCATTGAAAATTTTTGGAATCAGGCAAAACGCGTCTTGCGCAAATATAACGGAATCGATCGCAAATCTTTCCCGCTGTTCTTGAAAGAATGCGAATTTCGATTTAATTTCGGCACACCGTCTCAACAGCTTAAAATCCTGCAAAAATGATGTGGAATTTAGGGCTAATCTAGTACAGCCCCTTAAAAAATTTTGATGGCGGTTGCTGCTGAAAAAGTAGGAATTGGATTTGAGAGAAGGTTTTTGCATATGCTGGTTTCGTGAAGGCCTACGCAGGATCAGCGTTGTCAGCGTTTTCATGTGTATGCTAACCTTCTGCAAGGTATCTGCTTAATCATATTTGAAATCAGTATTAAAGCATAATTATCAGTATCCGAAATTCCAGTTAATTAAATATTCAGAGACAATCGTTAAGATTGATTTAAGGATGAAAATGCAAGACCAAGAAAACATTAAAAACCAAGAAGAACAAGAAAATCAGCCAAAAGAAGACAATGGTGCCATGACCAAGTTGCAAGATGTGTTCAATCTTGCGCATGACCAGGCCCATCCCGATAAAATTGATGCCACCATCCGTGCCAATACTCGGGTGTCCGGGACTAATATGTGGGTATTGATGTTTGCCATTGCCGTGGCGAGTATCGGTCTGAATGTAAACAGCACGGCAGTAGTGATCGGAGCGATGTTGATTTCGCCGTTGATGGGGCCGATAGTCGGTATGGGTTACGGTTTGGCGGTAGGGGATACTGCGCTGATCCGTCAAGCCGTGCGCAATATTATTATATTCGCCGTCATCAGCTTGATTACCGCTACGTTGTATTTCCTGTTAACCCCGCTTAAAGAGGCGCAAAGCGAGATTTTGGCGCGTACTCAGCCGACCCTTTGGGATGTGTTGATTGCCTTCTTCGGCGGTAGTGCGGGTATTGTGGCGCTGACCCGAAAAGAGGGAGGCAATGCCATACCGGGTGTGGCGATTGCTACCGCATTGATGCCACCCCTGTGTACTGCGGGCTACGGACTGGCACATGGCAACTGGCACTACTTTCTCGGTGCTTCATATCTTTTTGCCATCAACTGCGTGTTCATCGCTTTTGCGACCTTGTTGTTTTCCAAGCTGCTCAAGCTGCCGCGCAGGGGGTTGGTAAAGGAATCCAAACGCCGGTTGCACAGCATCATTATTACTGCCGTCGTACTTGCTGTCATGATTCCGAGCGGCTATATGGCATCAGGACTGGTGCGTCAGGAAATCTTCAACACCAGAGCCAATGCTGCCATTGCCACTGCGAAGCAACAGGAAGGTTTTTTCGTGCTGCGTAAGATGTTGAACCATAGAGAAAATAAAGTCAGTCTGGTTGTCAATGGAACGGGCAATGCCGAGAAAATTTCCGCCTTGCTCGTGAAAAGCCTTGAAGCGTCAGGTGTGAAAGAGCCGAAGGTCAACGTGGTCTATGCGGGAGGGGACAATGCCAAAATCGAAGAATTGCTGGCAAGCCAAAACAACCCGGTTCAGCAGCAAAATGAGCTGAAAGAGCAACAGGCCTATATCGATACCGTACTGGCAGGCAAAGCCTCCGATATCGACGATGCAGCGGTACTTAAGGAATTAAAAGCCCAATATCCGGAAGCGGAAAAAATCGTTGTCGGACGCGGCTTGGCTTGGGATAAAGCGCAAACAACGCCTGTTTCCGAACAGTCTGAAAGCCAAAAAAACGCAGAACCGAAGACAGATACATATGACGATATCGTCGTTGTCTCTCTCGAATTGGAGCAGCCACTACCTGCCAAAGATTACGAGCGGATACAGGCGTGGTTACGCCAGCGTTATGAGGGTAAGGTAGTGAGCATATTGCAAACGCACAAGTCTCAGACAGATAAACCGTCTCAGACAGATAAACCGTCTCAGACAGATAAACTGTCTAACGAATAATCGCCTTCAGGCTTTATCCATTTCCGAGAAATCATTGATTGTTCCTAGTACACCAAATCTGCCTCAAACACGCCTCTCAAGGCGTTGGAGAGGCGGATTTTTTCTGCGCGTTCGAGCATATCGCGGGTGATGTGTGTTTCGATGATGGTGTCCGCGCCCAAGTAGGTTTGCAGCTGCTGCAACACGGCTTGGCGCATGATGCCGTTGAGGATATCCAAATCCAGAGACGGGGTGAGACGGGTGTTTTTGTGCATGTTCATGTTTCAGTATTCTCCTGGAAATACTGTAAACAACGCTACTAGTTTCTACAGCATCGAGTTGATAACGTTCGCCCACACCGGCAAGGTTTTCTGCGCCAAGGACGAGTTTGAGTTTCTCAAAGTCGATTTGGTCTTCGCAAAAGACTTCGGGAAAGATTTGTTTGAGTTTTAATATATTGTTTTGTTTGAAATTATTTTCTAAATCGTGTATAATTTTTCGGTTCGGTTGCCATAATTGCGTCTTCCATCAATGATCACTTACAAAGTGTCCATTTTATCGGGACTTGTTGAAAGTTAAAAGAAAAGAAGGCCGTCTGAAAAACTTTAATATTCGTTTTTCAGAC
>NZ_CATNVN010000077.1:0-8435 GCF_951230505.1 uncultured Neisseria sp. | reverse complement strand
TGGCTGATGTTTTTGCATTGTTCGTAATAGTTTAAAGCTTTGTTTCTTAAGTCCGTAGAGTATGCCATGGTTAGACCTTCAAAGTTGAGTATTGTACCATTTTGTTTTTAATTGACTATAAAATCACCGTTTTCTACGGTATTAGGCTTAGTTTCTCGTTTGAATTTGTCGAAGAATTTCATCTGCCTTCCTTCTCTCTACTAATACGGACAAAATCATGATTGCCGGTGCCGGTTCGATTAAACGTGCCTTGTTCATCGAAGCTACGATTTTCCAAACCAAGCACAGATTTTCCGAGGCGCAAAACAAAATGTTTTGCAGTTTCATGGATTACCACGGTATCGCCCTCCACATGGCTGTTAAGCAACATTTCTGTACCGTCAGCCATAACTTTGTAAATCAGTGGCAGTTCTCGACCGTTATCAAAGCTGAAATAAGTAAAGCGGCCATTATCGTAGGCCGCTGTCGGTGCTAGTGCTTTATTACCCTTACCCCAATAGTTGTAATTGTACTGAACACTGGATCGATGCCTTGTTCCTTTGATTTTTTCCAAAGCCTTAGCCTGTTTCTGAGCTTCGGCACGCGCTTTATATTCCGCAGTATCAGGATAGACAAATCGAAGTAAATAAGTCGGCTTTTGAACATATTTGCCATTTTTCTTGCCGGTCAGCGACAAATCGAAGGCATATGTTCGTTTTTTGTTAGTTGTAATCAACATATTTGTGGCTGGAGCGGAAGCAACCGGCTTCATATAGAGATTGTTACCTCGAACTGCCAAATTCCAGGCTTCTGTATCACCCATACCCAAGCCGCTTGTATCACCAGTCAGCAATTCACCATCTTCAAGTTGGATTAAAACAGCTTCTCCAATACGAGCATGAACATGAATAACATCATCGGGATTGTACACAACGGTTTGGATGCGGCCGTCTTTAGCCGACCCTTTGGGAACAGATACCGCTCCGGATACAGCAGGTAAAAGTCCCATCAGCAGTAATGCTGTCAGTTTCATTTTTACATTCATCGTTAACCCTTTCTGTTATGGCGCAGTTTCCGGATCGACGCGATAACTTTTGACAATAAAGCCCAATGGATTGATACGGCGGGCTTCCTCACTCATAGGCTGGTTCGCATATTCGTAGCCGATAGTTGCGATCATGTTTTGAACAGGAATTTCCTGATTTAAATCTCCCGAAATCGGTACCATACGTTTTTCAAAACGGACTTGCGCTGTACTACCAATAAAAGTCACGGCTTTTACTTTGGCGACTACCTTGTATTGGTTTTTTAATACCTTATGCGGAGCTTGCGGATTGTCGTTATAGATTTTTGAAAATGCTGCCTGAATCTCAGGGGAACTCATCAACATAACCGCATCGTAGTTATCCTGAATTGTTACCCAGTCATAGCTTTCACGAAGTTGGACGTAACGTGTCAACCAGTGTTTATCCATAACTTCGCCGTAGGATTGTTCCTGATTTTTCATCATCGTTACGATTTCCGTTTGCCCGGTGTTGTTATCGACCTTGATTACATAAGGCCGTGTCTCTTTTAAAGGTGTCAGACCTGCTACTGCTCCAACTGCCAAGCCTGTGATCAAGAGACACGCACCACTGATGCGCCATGCAATTTTTGCTGATTTATGAACACGCACAATTTCTGCGCTTTCAAAACCTTTTGCAGCATTAATAAACTCAATAGCCATTTTGTTATTGCTGGCTTTTTGTGAATTGTCAGGCATCATTTATCCTCTTGCTTGAATAGTTGAATTAATCGGAAAAGGCGTACCGTGAGGTTGAGGAGGCTTTTTTCCGGAACATGCACAAAGTGCGATAGAAAGGGAGAGAAGAAGGATGGTTTTCACGGGGATTTCCTTGATTTATGAATCGATAAGCCCAAAAAAAACACCCCGATTGGGGTGTTCTTCTCAGATAGATTAATAGGTTGTTGCGTGATATTGCGTTTTTTGAATATTGAAACGATTATCATCGGTTAGAGAAAGAGTTGTACGAAAGTTGTCAATTTTGACTTTCTCTTTAGGAGGTATGTGGATGTCGGTTGATACTGCCGACACATAATATCCCTGTTTGTCATAAATAGGAACGGACACATTAACCACAATCAGACGATTGGTTTTGTTTAAAGCCTCACCAGTAAAGGTTATATCTGCCTGTGGAATCGCCCCCTTATAACTGCCACCTCTTTGGACAACAAGCATTTTCAAGTTTTTTAATTCGTATTGAGCTGTCGATTTACTGCCTAAAGACAAAGTGTCTTTAGCTTGCCCTGCTCCCGAACCGGCCATACCTGAATTAATGCCCGCCAAAGTACCGTTGATGGCGCTGAGGCCGTCAGTCAGTTCAGCACAGGCACTCAAGCCCAAACTCAGGGCTGTTATAGCAGCAAATTTAGTAATCTTGCGATAATCCATATTTAAACCCTTAGAGTATTAATCATCAAAACGAACCGGTACTGGTCGGTCAAGCAGTTTAAAAAATAATCCAAAAATCGATAAACCGATACATAGCCCGGCTAATCTGGCCAAAGAACTTTCCATCAAGTTGCCGAACATACCGATAAACATCAATGTGCCCACAGAAAGCAACAACATCCACCAAAGCATTTTAGTTACGAAAGTCATGATCATATTCTCCTAAAATTGGATTATTTCGGTTTGACTTTCCCGCCACCGGGAAGTTTCACACCTTTTGCCCATCTTGCCACAGACATAACGGTTCGACTGAAACCGTTTACAGATGCCCCACCCGTTAAAGCGGAAGAAATCGAAGGAATACTCCAGGCAACCAAAATAAAAATTGTTGTTGATAGGAAAAAGAGCGGAATCAAGCCGACTACCTGAGCAACTGATCCGATCTCTCCAACTACTGCTCTTTCTAATTGGTTCTTGAAAAAATCATTCTGCAATGCACCTAGAATAACGTAAAACACTACTGTAACTGAGTAATTAAGGATTTGTCCTATCCAATTCATGCCCCACTGCCGTGTTGCAGGAAACAACATTGAACCTATAAACATAGGTCCGATGACGATTACCATCGCCAATGATAGTTTGGCAATTAGGTAATAAGCAAATGTAATGAGAAAGAACAAATAAGCCAATATAACAGCAACCGTACCACCAATATAAAGCATCAGCTTATCTGATACTTGTAGCATATCCAAAGAAGAGGCATACGCAAAAATATTCTCCATCATCTTTAAGATATTGTTGCTTTGGGTATCCAACGCGCTTGCAGTATAGGTTGAAGTCCCCAACAATCCACTCAGATTTTCGGGCAACATCCACATGATATTGGCGAGTTTCTGATACTGACTGGAATTGAACGCAAAAGCGATAATCAGCAACCAGCCGATCATGCGCTTACCCAAATCCACGACATTTTCATCAAACCCCCGTTTGTAATAGTCAAACGCGATCAACAGGATATAAATCCCAAAGCCGATTTGAAAAACCGGAGCAATACCGCTGATCATGTTGTTTGATTTTTGGAACAGATTAGTTCCCATACCGTTTAGTAGAAAGTTGGCGAGTTCGGAAAAATAAGAAGTTGTTTCCATAATTTGCCCTATTTTATTTAGTGCTGCATTCGCTTACTCCCGAATGCAGCACGATAAAGCTACTACTGATTGCAGACCGCATAGTTGCGATCACGGATATGGCGTGCCATACATTCTTCACGGGAAGCATACTGGCGCTGTTCGATTTCTTGTTGTCGTTTATACAACCGATCGAGCATATCCAGCTTGGTTTGATTGTTGGCGATTTTTGCCTGTTCCACAGAAATACGGTTTTGCAGGTCAGTAGCGGCTTTGATGTCTTGTGTATTGTTGACTTCGTCCATCAAGCGCGACAGAGATTTAAGCTGTGTCTCCATCGAGTTAAAGACTTTTTCCATCTCCTTCATGTTATGCACAGCCATTCGTTGCGCCGTTTCAGGGTTATAAGCCTTACTATTAATTACAGACTTATAGTCGATATTTTTTGTGCCTTTATAAATCTCGCTCCACTCGGACGGAATTTGGTCTTTGAGCGTATCCTTCAAAAGATTGCCCATATTGCGCGAACCTGTCATCGCTTTAAACTGTTTAACCTGTTGTTCGTACTGCTGTTTCATTTGTGCGAGTTGCTTAGCCATCTCCATCATCTGCTGAATGAAGTTTTGGGCGCGTTGAGCTGCTGCTGCACCATCAACTACCGGAATACCACTAGCTGTAACTGCTAAAGGCATAGCTGCTAAACTCGTAACAAGAAGAGCCATAGCGGATAATTTCTTCAGATTCAATTTCATCATAAGTTCCTTGTTGAAAGCCGCATCAAGCGGCAAAAAAAAAGGCCGTTTGAAATTCAAACAGCCTTCGTTAAATTAAAAGAATATTATGCGGCTCGCACATTTTTCTTCTCTGCACGGCGTTCTCGCAGGGTTTCAAGAAATGGGCGATACCAAACATCCGGATTTTCACTGCCAACATCTTCCATAATTTGATGCAACAACTCAACGTTATCAGATGAACCTGACAGGAAAGCCATTTCATCATGAAAACCGTACAAATCCAGCATGGCAAATGCCGACTGTTTCGACTGCTTAACCAAGAATGTGCGGCTTTCCAACGAGAGTTTGGAAAGTTCCTCAAACTCTTTTAGCGTCAGGCCGCAACGTTCGTAGCTGTTTTCAAATTCGGCATCAGGATTCGGCAGAAAGATTTTAGTTGGCGTTTGTTGCACAATCGCCGGGAAAATAGGACAAGAAATCGCATCTTCCGGTGATTGCGACACCAAAATCAACCAGCCGCCGCGTTTACGGTCGGTTTTCAGAATCTTGAGCATGATGTCCTGCAATGCCTCAAAACGTGCCGCATACCAAAATTCTTCAATGATGGAAGCGAGAATGCCGTCTTCTTTAGCAACTTTGTCCATCATGATATTTCTCAGGTGGAACATATACGCTAAAACCGGAGCGGTCGGCGGATAGTCGTCCTTCAGAATATCGGTCAGGTCAAATCCAACACGGAAGAACTTTTCAGCATCAAACATGTTTGTTGGGTTGTCCAGGCACCATGCGAACCGTCCACCTTCACTTTCACACCATTTAGAAAGGCGCATACGAAGTGAGTTAGGATCAGGAACAACTGGGATGCTTTGCAGTAGATGACTAAACCGGCGGTTTTCATAATCCATACTGAACAGGGTATCGACAGCAGCCTGAATCTCTTTTTCTTCCGTAGCCGTCAGTTTTCCGTTCTCGTCCGCTCCGCACATACCGACCAAGCTGTACAGGAATTCACGGTTTGAAGGTGTATCAGGCAGTTGAAAAGGATTTAACCCGGTAGGCACACCTGCTTCTAAGGCAAAATAAGAACCACCGATGGCGCGGATAAAGATTTCCATACCTCTGTCCAAGTCCATCACAAACATATAAGGATTGAAGCGTTCTGTGAACGCCATCATAGATGTTTGCAAAGTGGTTTTACCCGTACCGGTTGCACCCAATATCAGTGTGTGTCCGGCGATTTTCTCACCAAGGTTGTCCTCCTTCAGATTTGAGAAATGGAAGTTGAAATCGTAAATCGTCTTGGATGTGGTTTGCAGCGGCATAATTGCTGAGCCGTCACCAATCGGATTGCCCTGTTTTTTACCGTGCGAGTAGTTGTGTATGCCGAAGGTTGTCGCAAAGTTTGTTGTCGTTTTCGGGAAAGAGCGAGGTCTTTCCTTACTGCCCGGCACCTGACTGAAAAATGTCGCCGGAGCGGAAAGACCTGCTTTAGTAAAACGATAACCGCCCGCATTCAGAAAAGTAGAATAAGCACGAGCGCCATTTGCGGCCGCTTCTTCAGCAGTATTGCCATACACAACCAACGCTGCATGATAGTCGCCGAACATCAACTCGCCCGAAACGAGTAAACCCTGACCTTGTTCCAACTCTTTCTGCTGCTCCGTTGCCTTGTCGTTGACCGATGTCAGATTGTTCAACTGTTTCTTAATTTCGCCCTGCATATCATACGGATTGATGAACACAAGGCTTTGAGTGAATGTAAACTCACAAGGTAGGCGCAAGATTGATGTCAAGATTTTAGGTTTACTAATCCCAAAGTCTTTCAGATCGAACATTTGTGCAAACTTACGAGTCCCGTTTTGGGAACGAATTTCGCACAAATCAGAACCAAAATGCAGATTAGCTCCTGGAATAGTCTGATAAGCATCGACAAAAGACAAAGGAATCTCTTCCCGTGTTCCATTGATCAAACTGCCAAAAAATGAGTACACCTCCGAAAAAGCAACACCGTTTTCATTCTTATAGGCAGTCAAAAGATACGGATCGTAGGGTTCAAGTGAGCGCATCAGAATCTGAATTTGTTCCTCTGCTTCTTTAATACCTGCTTCCAAAAAGTCGGTTTTAATCAAAACCGTCAAATGGAACACGTTTTCAAAATAATCCACTTCTTGAAAACGTTTCAGATATTTATCGGCAAATTGCTGGCAAAAAGCCGTTTGAAATGTGTATTCGCGGTCAAATACAATTTTTTGGCGTTGAAGAGTTCCCCACACCGCCAAACGGTTACCTAATGTTTTGCCCATACCGGCAAGTACGTTTCGCAACGATACAAACTGCGTGAACAAGTGTTTGTCGTCCACGCCGTCAAACGGAAGACCTTCCATACGGATGACGAAGGCTAGATGTCCCGTTTTGTAATTAACGATGTTGTTTGAAACGTGTTGGCAGATTTTCGGTAGAAAATCCGACTGTGCCGGTTGCGCTTTTAGAGCGTTGCTCAAAAAATCGCTGATAATCACTTTGTTGTCTCCCAAATTTGGTGGCGAGAATGGTATTGGTGCCGTTAAACATCTTGGCATTGCGGCGTCGGAGGAAGTATTTCGTTTCGTAGAAATAAACTCTTAAGGCTTGATCATCGTGTTTACTAATGGTGTACAAGAAAGCCAAAACCGGCAAAGGTAGCAGCAGAAAATATAAAGCCCTTCCTTCGAGGAAGGGCAATGTTGCCATTGTTAATATGACAGCAGCTAAACCACATGCGGCTAATGCCGGAAGTGGAATACCTGCCACCATTGCACGACGATTCATACCGTTGAATGTTGGTTGCTCAGTATGAATATCTTCTTTCATTCGACAGAAACTCCCACCTTAAGATAAGCTTAAGCTTCCGCCTTTTGTGAACAGCCAAGTTGCGATAACAATCGCACCACCGGCACCGACAATCCATAAACAGGTTTCCAAAATATCCCCCCATGTTTTACGACCGCCAAAACCTTGTGCCATTTGCCACAATAAGCAAATCGTAGCTACGACCCCTACAATGGTGTAGATACCTGTTCGGATGGTTACTGCCATTGAAGATACTTCGCTGAATCCGTCTGCCAATACAGTTTGTGCCATTGCCAGTAAAGCAACTGTTGCAACTGTTTGTGTATTGGTTACAGCTTTTTTGATGTAATTCATCATCATTTCCTTTTTAAAAGACAAAAAAAAACCGCATTTAGCGGTAATAAGAATTGCCCGAAGGCAGTTAAAACTCTTTAAATACATCCCATTCTGCGTATCGTTTGACGGGTGCTTGGGCTGCTACTTTGACTATGTTTTCAGACGAGCTATCAGATCGGGCAACAGCAGGTATAGGCTTCGGCTTAAAAGGCTGAACAGAGTGTGATGCCAAAACTGTACGATTGCCGCTCAATCGTGCGTAACGTTCTTTCACGTTGCGGACGTAGTGCTGCGTTTCCCGATAAGGCGGAATGCCACCATATTTCCTGACAGCTCCCTCACCGGCATTATACCCAGCCAATACCAAATCAATATTGCAACCATGTGGGCTGGATTTGTCAGGAAAGTGGTTACATAAAAAACGCAGGTAACGTGTACCTGCGATGATGTTTTGTTCCGGGTCGTAGAGGTTTTTAGGATTCACCCCCATTCTTGCAGCAGTGGGAGGTATGACCTGTAACAAACCCCGTGCATTCTTATTGGACAGAGCATAACGGTTTCCTGAGCTCTCACGCCCCATAACCGCCCATACAATGTTTTTGTCCAAACGCTGTAATGCCGCATGCTTTTCAACTAATGCAGCGTATTGAGGGTATGGAGCGTCGGCAATCGCTGATGTTTGGTAAAAAGCAAATAGTGATGTTGTCAGTATCAATATTCTCTTCATGTTTTTTTCACATCCCTTCCTTTATTTATTCTGAAAAGAAAAAACGAAAATCAAAGCAAATTGAGTAAAAATGCTTGGATTTTCGTTCTGTGGTATGTGTCCGGTTTGTGCCGAGATAAGGCAAAATTAAACTGTATCAGACTGAAGGTGCTGGCTTCAACTCTGTTTAGAAACAATTAGTTATATTTTATTATTTGGACTTTTAATCCGTTGGTCGAGCGTTCGAATCGCTCACGACCCACCAAATATGA
>NZ_CATNVN010000076.1:0-8484 GCF_951230505.1 uncultured Neisseria sp. | reverse complement strand
GCCGCAGTTCAAAACCAAGTTTAATTTTTGTGTCATTTTATGCTCCTTGAGGTTTCAGACGGCATTTTTTGTCGGGGCCTTACTGCTGCTCCGGCTGGGTTGCACCCCTTGTGGGACGTAGTGGGTAGCGGTCTGAACAGATTAACAAAGTAAACGTCGTATTCTAACAAAAAATGTAATCGGCTGCTTGACTTAATATTTGATGTAAAATGGACGGAATTTTATTTTAGGCCGTCTGAAAAAATGACGACGGTTTTGAAAATTTACCGATATGCATTATTTCAGTATCCACACTCAAGACGGCGAACACGCCGGATTTTTCATTATGCTGGCAGACGATGAATCGCAAAATCCGCCGCAAAGCGGACGCTTTGTAATCAAGCTGCAAAGTGAAGACGCAGCCGAAGCGGCGGTATTGTCGCCTTTTGAGCAAACCGATATCCCGCAATACTGGCGCGTGGTTAAAGACCGTATCGAACTGTTTTTTGACGATAAAAATATCGGTTCGTTGCGCAACGAATACCTGACCATTAGCGGTAAAACCTTTATCCTGACCGATTTGACCGGAGCGATGTAATGGAAAGTATGTTTATCCTTGTCCCCATCAGCATTATTTTGGCCTTCATCATCGGCTGGTTTTTCTGGTGGTCGGGTAAAAACGGACAGTTTGACGACCTTGAAGGACCTGCGCACCGCATTTTGATGGATGACGACTCCACTGAAAAACTGATCGAAAAAGACGAAGACAAAGAATCCAAACAATGAGCCTTAAAAAAGACAATCTGAATTTCCACACGACCCGCCGTTTTGCGCCGCTCTTTGGGACGCAGTTTTTGGGCGCGTTGAACGATAATATGTTCAAAACCGCATTATTCGTGATGATCAGTTTTTACGGTTTGGGTAAAAACGACTTTCTGCCGCCCAGCCAAATGCTGAATTTGGGCGCAATGCTGTTTATTCTGCCCTACTTCCTGTTTTCCGCACTGTCAGGACAGCTGAGCAACAAATTCGATAAAGCCGTTTTAGCGCGCTGGATCAAGCTGTTGGAAATCATCATTATGGCAGTGGCAGCATATGGCTTCTATATTCAATCCGCGCCTTTGCTTTTAATCTGCCTGTTTTGCATGGGTACGCAATCGACTTTGTTCGGCCCTCTGAAATATGCCATTTTGCCCGATTACCTCAACGACAAAGAGCTGATTATGGGCAACAGCCTGATTGAATCGGGTACGTTTATCGCCATTTTGCTCGGCCAAATTTTGGGCACCGCAGTCGCAGGTGTTCCGCCGTATATTGTCGGCAGTTTGGTGTTATTGGTCGCCATCGGCGGTACGATGACCAGCCTGTTTATGCCGTCTGTACCCGCTAAAATGCCGGACACAAAAATCGAATGGAACATCATCAAAGGCACGAATTCACTGATTCGTGAAGCGGCGGCCAATCGTCCCGTATTCACGTCCATCATCGGTATTTCATGGTTTTGGTTTATCGGCTCGGTTTATACCACCCAACTACCGACGTTCACGCAAATCCATTTGGGCGGCAACGATAATGTGTTCAACCTGATGTTGGCGCTGTTCTCCATCGGTATCGCCATCGGCTCGGTGTTATGCGCCAAACTCAGCCATGAGCGCCTGATTTTGGGCTTGGTTACCATCGGCACTCTGGGGCTGACGGTCTGTGGATTATTGCTGGTGTGGCTGACCCAAGGCCAACGCTTTACCGAATTAAACGGCATTATTTGGTTTTTATCGCAAGCCAAGGCGTATCCGATTATGCTCGTGATGTCGGCCATCGGCTTTTTCGGCGGCTTCTTCTCCGTACCGCTCTACACTTGGCTGCAAACTGCCAGCAGCGAAACCTTCCGCGCCCATGCTGTTGCCGCCAACAACATCATCAACGGCGTGTTTATGGTGTCGGCTGCCATTTTGAGCGCGGTTTTGCTGATGTTGTTCGACAGCATCACGCTGCTGTATTTGATTGTTGCCGTAGGTAATATTCCGTTGATTGTTTACCTCATCAAACGGGAACCGAAATTTATCGGGGATTTGACCGCTTTGTTGAAAATCAGCAAATAAGGCCGTCTGAAATGTCTCCCCACCATGCACATTTTCACTGTTCAATCGCGTGGACAGTTTGTGCATAAATCAGATTACTGTCTGATTTAACATTAAAAAACACATCTGCCTAAATTTTAAGCACAACTTTACCGCCAAACAAAATGCACATTTCCCCTAAATAAGCATGTGCAAAGGCTGTGAATAAGTAAACTTAACAATTGATATTTCAAAGCAAAAATATATTTGATTAATTTTTAGGCAGTTTATTAAAGGCCGTCTGAAACCTTTTTCAGACGGCCTGAGAGTATAATAACTACCTACCTAATAGTTCCCAAACGATATGATTTATCCATGGCATGAAACCCAATGGCAACAGCTCGCCGCCCATTGGCAAAACCGACCTAACGCTTGGCTGTTTACCGGCAAAGAAAATACCGGCAAAACCGAGTTTGCCCGCTTTGTCGCGCAGGCATTGCTGTGCGAATCGCCCAAGTCCGGCCATGAACCCTGCGGCGAGTGCGCTTCGTGCCATTTGTTCAGCCAAAACACGCATCCCGACTTTTACGAACTCACGCCGGAAATGCCCGAAGGCGAGGCAACGGGACGCAAACTCCTGCAAATCAAAATCGATGCCGTGCGCGATATTGTGGAAAACATTTACCTGACCGCTGTCCGAGGCGGCCTGCGCGTGGTATTGGTACATCCGGCGGAAAGCATGAATACACAGGCGGCAAACGGTTTGTTGAAAGCTTTGGAAGAACCGCCGCAACACGTCGTTTTCCTGCTCGTTACCCATGCGCGCGACAAACTCCTGCCCACCATCAAAAGCCGTTGCCGCCAGATGGTGCTGCCCTCGCCTACCCATGAGCAGGCTGCGGCATACCTGCGTCAACAGGGCGTGGAAAATGCCGAAGCCTTGTTGGCATTCCACAGCGGCGCGCCTTTATTTACACCGACTCCCGAATTGGACGCATTGCGTGAAGAGTTGCTGACGCTGTTAGCTGCACCGCGCCTGTTGGCTATACTCGACTACGCCGCCGCGTTCGACAAACAAAAACAACCGCTGGCCGTTTTCATCGACTGGCTGCAAAAGTGGCTGATGGATGTCGGCTTAGCACAACAAAATATGGCGCCGCTTTATTATCCACACCATGCCCAAGCCCTGCTTCAGACGGCCTCTAAAACCGATTCACGCAAGCTGTTTGCCCTATTGGGCCGTCTGAACGCGCTCAACCCTTACGGATACCATACCTTGAGTGTTAAAATGCAGCTTGAGTATCTGCTTATCGAATATTTAGATTTTTGGCAAAACAAACCCTAACAGGTAATCAATGATGAATAAAAAAGACATTCCGGCGAAGATGTTGGCTTTGCAACTCAAAGACCCCAATCTGTTGTACAACTGCTATATGCCGTTTTTAGAACACGGCGGCCTGTTCGTACCGACAGATGACGTATTCTCACTAGGCGAAGACATCCTCTTGGCCGTCGAAATCGCCGACTATCCCAAACGCTTCCTGCCAACCAAAGTCGTTTGGATCAATCCGGCACGCACTTCAGCCCACCGTCCCAAAGGCGTAGGCCTTGCATTCTCCGAACACGAAAGCTGCCTACAGGCAAAAAACCTGATCGAAGCCGAACTTGGCCCGCGCCTGCGCAGCGACCGCACTACTTTTACCCTGTAATACCATGTATTTAATCGATTCACATTGCCATCTCAACTTTGACGGCTTAAAAGACCGCCTGCCCGAAGTCTTCGCCAACATGGAAGCGCAAAGCGTCAAGCAGGCGCTTGCCATCAGCGTCAGCAAACAAAGTTTTGCCGAAGTATTCGACATTGCTCAGGCAAACGACCACATCTACTGCACCATCGGCATACATCCCGACAGCCAAGAAGCAGAAGAATTTACCATTGCCGAAATGGTAGAAGCGGCCAAACATCCCAAAATCGTCGGTATCGGCGAAACCGGTTTGGACTATTACTGGTGCAAAGGCGATTTGTCATGGCAGCATCAACGCTTTGCCGACCATATCCAAGCCGCCAACGAAAGCGGCCTACCCGTTATCGTCCACACGCGCGATGCGGCCGAAGACACATTGCGGATTTTGAAAGAGTGCCACACCAACTCCGGCGTGATCCACTGCTTCTCTGAAGACGTCGCCTTTGCCAAAGCCGCTTTGGATTTAGGGTTATACATTTCCTTCTCCGGCATTGTGACGTTTAAAAACGCACCGCTGATACAGGAAGCCGCCAAATTCGTCCCTGCCGATAGAATCTTGGTAGAAACCGATGCACCCTTCCTCGCGCCGGTTCCCAAACGCGGCAAACAAAACGAGCCGTCCTACGTCCGCTATACGGCTGAGTTCTTAGCCAATCTGCGCGGCGAGAACTTGGAAACATTGGCACAAAACACCAGCGACAATTTCTATCGCCTGTTTAAGAAAGTACCCGATGGCCGTCTGAACAATGGCTAGGTCTCAAAGTCTCTAAACATTGGCTCTGCCAATCCGTCATCAGGATTCTGCCTCAAACTCAACGGTAAACTCGAAATGGCTTGAGACAGAAACGCAATCGGCTTGCGCTATCTTCCGAACGGCAGACTTTTGAAGAATGCGAATATTTCCATCAACACAATAAATGAATTTAAATTCAAAATATTGCTTTCCTAAGCCCGACAAAGCAAGAGGCTGTCTGAAAGTATTTTCAGACGGCCTCTTGCTTATTTTACCGATAGGATGTAAAACCTATCCTTCGAAATAAACGGTTCATCGAAACCGTACATCAATCGACACAATATGGACACAAACTCCGAAATGCACACCCACCCTAATTTTTACGCTATGCTGACTGCAGCCTGCCAAAAAAACGGTAAAGGCACGGTCATTTTCAACGATAAAGAAAAAATCAGCTATTCCTCCCTCAAACGTGAAGTAGAAACCGTCGCCGCCTATCTGCAACACCAAGGCGTACAATATGGCGACAGGGTTGCCCTTGTCGTTTCCAACTCTCCCGAATTTATTGCCGCCTATTTCGCCATTACTTCCATCGGCGCGGTAGCCGTCCCACTCAATGTCTTTTTGAAAAGCGAAGAATTTTCCTACATCCTCAATGACTGCGGCGCACGCTTTATGTTCGCCTCCGCGCCGTTGGCCAAAGAACTCAAAAACATCAAAGCCAAAACCAAAGTCAATAAAATCATCTGGATTGGCGAAACCAACGCCGCCAGTGGCGATGACAGCTATTTCGATGCCGCGCGTACATTCCCCGGCAAGCCGAATCTGAGCCGTCAGCCGTCCGTCAACGATTTGGCGCACATTATCTACACCTCCGGCACAACCGGCCACCCAAAAGGCGCATTAATCAGTTACAGCAACCTGTTTTCCAACCTTTCAGGTATCGAACAAATTTTCCAAATTTCGCAAAAAGACCGCTTCGTCGTCTTCTTGCCTATGTTCCACAGCTTTACGCTGACTGCCATGGTTTTGCTGCCGATATCTCAAGCCTGCTCGATTATTTTGGTCAAATCTGTCTTCCCGTTCTCCAACGTGTTGAAACAGGTTTTGCTCAAACGCGCTACCATTTTCCTCGGCGTACCGGCTATTTACACTGCCATGAGCAAAGCCAAAATCCCTTGGTATTTCAGATGGTTCAACCGCGTCCGTCTGTTTATCAGCGGCGGCGCGCCTCTGGCCGGACAAACCATTGACGACTTCAAAGCCAAATTCCCGCGCGCCAAATTACTGGAAGGCTACGGCTTGAGCGAATGCTCGCCCGTTGTGGCCGTCAATACGCCTGAGCGCCAAAAAACCGCCAGCGTCGGTGTCGCCCTGCCCGGTTTGACCGTGAAAGCCGTCGATGACGAATTGATCGAAGTGCCGCGCGGCGAAGTGGGCGAACTCATCATCAAAGGCGGCTCGGTCATGCAGGGCTACCTCAATATGCCTGACGCCACAGATGAAACCATCGTCAACGGTTGGCTGAAAACCGGCGACTTCGTCACCATAGACGAAGACGGCTTTATCTTCATCGTTGACCGCAAAAAAGACCTGATTATCTCCAAAGGCCAAAACGTCTATCCGCGCGAAATCGAAGAAGCCATCTACAAGCTTGAAGCCGTGGAGGCCGCTGCCGTAATCGGCGTGAAAGACCAATATGCCGATGAAGAAATCATTGCCTTTATCCAACTCAAAGAAGGCATGAAACTGGAAGAAGCCGAAGTCCGCAGCCACCTGCGCGGCCTGTTGGCAAACTTTAAAATCCCCAAACAAATCATCTTCCAAGACGAGCTGCCGCGCAATGCGACCGGCAAAGTGTTAAAACGCAAACTCAAAGAACAGTTTCAAGACTAAACCGCTGTTTCAGACGGCCTCTTGATTCATGCAGGCCGTCTGAAAACAACCTGTATTCCACAAACCTTTTCAGACGGCCACGACCATGACGACACCGATACTCGAAATCGAAAACCTAAACGGCTCCTTTCCGAGCAAGCAAGTCCTGCACGATATCAACCTGACCTTGCAACCCGGCCGCAAACTGGCATTGGTCGGCGAGAGTGGCAGCGGCAAAACCGTATTGTCGCAAGGCATTATGCGCCTCAATCCGATGGTTACTTTTGAAGGCAGTCTGAAATATTGCGGAACCGATCTGCTGACCCAGCCCGAACGCGCCCTGCAAAAACTGCGCGGCTGCGAAATCGGCATGGTGTTTCAAGAACCCATGACCGCCCTCAACCCCGTCATGCGCGTCGGCGAACAAATCGCCGAAGTTCTGTCCCTGCATTTGGGTTTGGATAAAAAACAGGCATGGGCGCGTGCTATCGAACTCCTGGACGAAACCGGCATCCACCAGCCCGAGCAAAAAGCCCAGGCCTATCCTTTCCAACTTTCCGGCGGCCAACGCCAACGCGCCATGATTGCCATGGCCGTATCAGCCCAGCCCAAGCTCCTGATTGCCGACGAACCGACCACCGCTTTGGACGTTGCCGTCCAAGCCCAAATTCTCGACCTGCTCTCACGCCTGCAGGAAGAACACGGCATGACCATGCTCTACATTACGCACGACTTAAACCTTGTGCGCCGTTTTGCCGACGATGTCGCCGTTATGCGTGACGGCCGCATTCTCGAAACCGGCAAAGCAGCCGAAGTCTTCGCCAATCCTCAGCACGAATACACCAAAATGTTGCTCAACGCCGGCACAACGCGCCGAGTGGCCCCATTGCCTGAAAATCCTGCCACCGTCCTTAAGGCCGAACAAATCGCTTTTTCCGTCAAAGAATCAGACGGCTGGTTTAAAAAACGCGACAAAACCATTCTCAACCCCGTTTCTTTCGATCTCAAATCGGGGGAAACATTGGGCATTATCGGCGAAAGTGGCTGCGGCAAAACCACGCTGGCCAAAGCCGTTATGCACCTTATCGATTCCGAAGGCAGCCTGAACATCAACGGCGAGCCATGGCGACATGAACTGCGCCGCGAAATCCAAATGGTGTTCCAAGACCCGTTCGGCGCATTCAATCCGCGCATGAACGTCTTTGATACCGTTTCCGAAGCCTTGCGCGTACACGAACCTGAAATGCCGCGCGAAGAAATGCGCCGCCGCGTTCAAGAAGTCCTCAAACAAGTCGGCCTGCCCGAAGATGCACTCGAACGCTATCCGCACGCATTCTCCGGCGGCCAGCGCCAACGCCTCGCCATCGCCCGCGCCATCATTGTCCGCCCGAAAATCCTCGTTTTGGACGAACCAACCAGCGCGCTTGATGTCCAATGGCAACAACAAATCCTTGAATTGCTCAGCGGCCTGCAAAAAGAATACGGCCTCGCCTTCATCATCATCAGCCACGACCTCGCCGTCATCCGCGCCATTTCCCACCGTGTGATGGTGTTGAAAGACGGCAAAATCGTTGAAGAAGGCGAATGTGAAAACGTGTTTGCCAATCCAAGCAGCGACTACACGCGCCATTTGATTGCACACTCCGGCCACATGGTTCAAGAGGCCGTCTGAATCTTTAAAGATTACGATAGACGCATTTCAAAAAAACTATTACCGGGTGGCGGCACTTGAAATTTTCCCTGTCTGCCACTATTCTGAACAACATATTTATTAATCCCGATTTAAAAGGAAACAACATGAGCAGCGAATTGATTATCCACGCCAGCGATGCCAGCTTCGAACAAGACGTTTTGAAATCCGACGTACCTGTATTGCTGGACTTCTGGGCACCATGGTGCGGCCCTTGCAAAATGATCGCCCCAATCTTGGACGACATTGCCTCCGAATTCCAAGGCCGTCTGAAAGTCGTTAAAATCAACATCGACGACAATGAAGCCACTCCTGCCAAATTCGGCGTTCGCGGCATCCCTACCCTGATGGTGTTCAAAAACGGCGAAAACGTTGCAACTAAAGTCGGCGCATTGGCTAAAGGTC
>NZ_CATNVN010000075.1:0-8548 GCF_951230505.1 uncultured Neisseria sp. | reverse complement strand
ATTCCTTTTGAAGAAATATATTGGCAATACTATTACGCCGACTGGCCGGAAGCGTAGTCTCAGACAGGGAATACCCTTCCCTTGCCTCAATTGTCCTTAAAACAACCCATCATCAAAAACAAAAGGCCGTCTGAAATCGTTTCAGACGGCCTTTAAGCCATAAAAAAACAGGCAGAACATTCTGCCTGTTTTGTGTTCACACCCGACCGTAAAGCAGGCTTTGCTACCTACCCTCAGTCAGCGCAATCGTTATCCGATTAGATACCGCGCAACAATTCGTTCACGCTGGTTTTCGCACGGGTTTGTGCGTCCACGCGTTTAACGATAACCGCGCAGTAGAGGCTGTGGCTGCCGTCTTTGGAAGGCATGCTGCCGGATACGACAACCGAACCAGCCGGTACGCGGCCTTGGTAGATTTCGCCGGTAGTACGGTCAAAGATTTTAGTAGATTGACCGATGAACACGCCCATAGAAATCACGCTGCCTTCTTCGACAATCACGCCTTCGACGATTTCAGAACGCGCGCCGATGAAGCAGTTGTCTTCAATAATGGTCGGGCTGGCTTGCAAGGGTTCGAGTACGCCGCCGATGCCGACGCCGCCGCTCAAGTGCACGTTTTTACCGATTTGTGCGCAAGAGCCGACAGTCGCCCAAGTATCGACCATCGCACCTTCGTCAACGTATGCGCCGATGTTGACATAAGAAGGCATCAACACGACATTTTTCGCCACAAAGCTGCCGCGACGGGCAACTGCACCCGGAACTGCACGGAAACCTGCGCTGCGGAATTCGTCTTCAGACCAATCGGCAAATTTAGTCGGCACTTTGTCGAAGTATTTGTTCACGCCGTCGTTGAGAATTTCATTGTCCTGAATGCGAAAAGACAGCAATACGGCTTTTTTCGCCCATTCGTTGACTTTCCATTCGCCCACACCCAAACGCTCGGCAACGCGCAGTTTGCCGGAGTCGAGTTGATGAATGGTTTCCAAAACCGCTTCACGCACTTCCGGGGTAACGGTATTCGGATTGATTTCGGCACGGTTTTCAAAAGCCGTTTCAATGATGTTTTGCAAAGACATGTTGATTCCTTCAAGAGATCAGGGCCGTCTGAAACCTATTCAGGCCACCCTATTACAAATTTTTAACTCGTTATTTTGCCATGTAAAAGCGATTTCGTCAGCTATTAACATGATGAGCGCCGCGCGTTACACGGCCAGATTTCGGCTAAGCCAAGATTTTCAGACGGCCTGTTCAAGTGAATGGAATGGCGTTTATTTTCCAACTGGTTTCCCAATCACAATATGCAGACTGTCGATTCTACCGACACGCCGTGCCGATAAATCAATCTTCGCCGCCAATCTTTTTGTAGAAGATTTTCAGCCACCACGCCGCATTCGATATTCCGCTTTAACGGTTTCGCATTTAAATCCTTCAAGGCCGTCTGAAAGTCGGCAAAATCCATCAATCGCGAACCGAAACGGCGCATATGTTCCGTATCCTGCTGACAGTCTATCAGCGCAACGCCCAAATCCGCCAAAAACGGGACGGCGCGGGCAAACGCAACCTTGGACGCATCGGGACGCAAAGCAAACATCGACTCGCCATAAAACACGCAGCCGATTTGCACGCCGTAAAACCCGCCAGCCAACTGCATTTCACCTTGTTCATCCGGCAGCCAGCATTCAAACGAATGCGCATGCCCCTGATGGTGCAGCTTCAAATAGGCCGTCTGAAACGCAGGTTCTATCCACGTTCCGTCCTGTTCCGGACGCGGCACATTGGCACAATGGGCAATTACTTTTTCAAAACAGAGGTTGACCGTTACCCGATACGGCTTGCGACGCAAAGTTTTGGCGAGCGATCGGCCGATATGCAGGTTTTCCGGCACAATCACGGCTCGCGGCGCAACCGCATACCAGAAAAACCAACCGTCGCGGCTAAACCACGGAAAAATCCCCTGCCGATACGCCGACAACAGCCGCCCCGTATCCAAATCGCCACTGACGCCGACCAAGCCGTCGCATTCATCTAATGCGTAAGACGGGTCGGGGAAACGATAATCCCGTGGAACAAGAAAAGGAATCTTCATCGTAAAGCCCATAAAGTTTCAGACGGCCTCAGGCTGAAAATGCCCAAGGCCGTCTGAAAAATCAACATACAAACTGATTAACGTTTGGTTTTGGTTTGGCATTCGCCGCATACGCCGTACATATACAGCGCGTGATCGACGATGCGGTAACCGTTTTCTTCAGCGATTTTGTCTTGCAGCGCTTCGATTTCCGGATTGTGGAATTCGGTTACTTCGCCGCATTTCACGCAGACGATGTGGTCGTGGTGATCGCCTTTGTCCAATTCGTAAACCGCTTTGCCGGTTTCAAAGTGGTGGCGTTGCAAAATGCCGGCCTGTTCAAACTGGGTCAACACACGGTAAATCGTCGCCACGCCGATTTCCACGCCCTCTTCCAACAGGATACGGTACACATCTTCCGCACTCAAATGCTCCTCGGCATGAGTCTCGAACAAGTCCAAAATTTTCAAACGTGGACCAGTAACTTTCAAACCGCTGTCTTTCAATTGCGCAATGTTGCTGAATTTTTCCATAATATTCAATATCCCTGTAAGGTAATAACCGTTATAATACGCACTTTCCGCCCGTTTGCCCACTATTGGGCCGTTAAAGGGCGGCAATCTGCCGCCGGTCTTGCAATTGAAAATCGGCGAAAAGAAAAATTAAGAAGATGATTATCGTTTGCTTTTTAAAAATATTCAAGCGATGATAACCATCTTTCCCGAAATGACACAGAAAGGTAAGCCCGTGAATAAAGCCTTATGCCTTGCCATCGCCGCTATTTTAGGTCTGGCCTCATGCAGTGCCGAGCGCGTATCCAACTTTCCATCCTACAAACTCAAAATCATTCAAGGTAACGAGCTCAACCCCCGCGCCGTGGTTTCCCTGCGCCAAGGTATGACCCGCGACCAAGTCCAACTGCTGCTCGGTACGCCACTCCTGCGCGATGCCTTCCATGCCGACCGCTGGGATTACACTTTCAACACCAGCCGCAACGGCATCATCAAAGAGCAAAGCAACCTGACCCTGTACTTTGAAAACGACGTCCTCGCACGCGCCGAAGGCGATGCCATTCAAAAATCCATCGAAGCCGTTCAAGCCGGACAAAACGTCGTTCCGACCACCGAAACCAAGCCGCAATAAGGAAGCCTCATGAGCGCATTGAAAATCGCCATTGCCGGCGTCAACGGCCGCATGGGCCGCGTCTTGGTTGAAGCAGTCAACAACCATCCCGATGCCGTCCTCTCCGGCGCACTCGAACATTCCGGTTCGGAAGTATTGGGTTTGGATGCAGGCTTCGCCTCCGGCCTCAAAACCGGCGTTGCCATTTCAGACGACGTGGATGCCGTACTGGCTCAAAGCGATGTCCTCATCGACTTTACCCGTCCCGAGCCAACCCTGAAACACCTGCAAAAATGCGTGGAAAAAGGCGTCAACATCATCATCGGCACGACCGGTTTTGACGACGCAGGCAAAGCCGCCATCCAAGCCGCAGGCGAGAAAATAGGCGTTGTTTTCGCCGCCAACTTCAGCGTCGGCGTCAATCTGACCTTCCATATCCTCGACACCGTCGCCCGCGTGTTAAACGAAGGCTACGACATCGAAATCATCGAAGGCCACCACCGCCACAAAGTCGATGCCCCAAGCGGCACCGCGTTGCGCATGGGTGAAGTCATTGCCGACGCACTCGGCCGCGACCTCAAAGAATGCGCCGTTTACGGCCGCGAAGGCCATACCGGCCCGCGTGATCCGTCCACCATCGGTTTTGCCACCGTCCGCGCAGGCGACATCGTCGGCGACCACACCGCCCTCTTCGCCACCGACGGCGAGCGCGTGGAAATCACCCACAAAGCCAGCAGTCGCATGACCTTTGCCGCCGGTGCCGTACGCGCCGCAGTTTGGGCAAACGGCAAAAAAGGCCTGTACGATATGCAAGACGTACTGGGTTTGAAAAACCGATAAACCCGCATCATCAGGTTTCATACCTTACAAGGCCGTCTGAAAGCACAACGTCGATTTTCAGACGGCCTTATTAAAAAGAAAGCCCCACCATGTCCTATCAACAAATCACCATCAACGTCAACGATGCCGTCGCCGAACGCCTTGCCGACGCGCTGATGGAACACGGCGCATTGTCCGCCGCCATTGAAGATGCCTACGCCGGTACAGAAAACGAGCAGGCCATTTTCGGCGAGCCGGGCATGCCGACCGAGCAAATCTGGCAACAAAGCAAAGTCATCGCCCTTTTCGGCGAAAGCGACGACGCCGCTTCCATTATCGAAGCCGCCGCGCAGGAATGCGGTTTGAACGATTTGAAATACACCGGCGAAATCCTTGAAGATCAAGACTGGGTACGCCTGACCCAAGCGCAATTCGACCCGATTCAAATTTCCGACCGCCTGTGGATTACCCCGTCTTGGCACGAAGCGCCCAACGGCAACGCCGTCAACCTGCAACTCGACCCGGGCCTTGCCTTCGGCACAGGCAGCCATCCGACCACCCGCCTCTGCCTCAAATGGCTGGACACGCAGCTCAAAGGCGGTGAAAGTGTATTGGACTACGGCTGCGGCTCCGGCATTTTGGCCATTGCCGCCCTCAAACTCGGTGCGGGCTCCGCCATCGGCGTAGATATTGACGAACAAGCCATCCGCGCCAGCAAAGACAATGCCGCGCAAAACAACGTCGACGCGCAGTTCTACCTGCCGGACGGCCTGCCGCAAGGTCAATTTGATGTCGTTGTCGCCAACATTCTGGCCAACCCGCTGCGTATGCTCGGCGAAATGCTTGCCGCGCGTACCAAACAAGGCGGCCGCATTGTCTTGTCCGGCCTTTTGGACGAACAAGTCGAAGAACTCAGCGGCATTTACAGCCAATGGTTCGACATCGAGCCTGCCGAAATCGAAGAAGGCTGGGCGCGATTGAGCGGCGCCAAACGCTAAACCTGTTTTCCGATACAAAGGCCGTCTGAAATTTAATCTTTCAGACGGCCTTTTTGCACTTAAAACGCTGAATATTCCAGCAAAATCAGGTATAATTGCCCATTATTTTGACCTTTCGGAACACATCCGTCGCGCCCGTTTGACATTTCATTGCGCGCACGGAAAATTTCCTTGAAATTCAGCAAGAAAAGACCATGACTGACCAAAAACACGAAGAATACGGCGCCGACAGCATACAAGTGCTGGAAGGCTTGGAAGCGGTACGCAAACGCCCCGGTATGTATATCGGCGACACGCAGGACGGCAGCGGCCTGCACCACATGGTGTTCGAGGTGCTCGACAACGCCATTGATGAAGCGCTCGCCGGATATTGCGACAAAATCACCGTAACCATCCATGCCGACAATTCCGTCAGCGTGGCCGACAACGGCCGCGGTATGCCGACCGGCATCCACCCGAAAGAAGGCCGCTCCGCCGCCGAAGTCATCATGACCGTCTTGCACGCAGGCGGCAAATTCGACAACAACAGCTACAAAATCTCCGGCGGCCTGCACGGCGTGGGCGTATCCGTCGTCAACGCACTGTCCGACTGGGTAACACTGACCATCTACCGCGACGGCAAAGAACACTTCGTCCGCTTCGTACGCGGAGAAACCGAAGAACCGTTGAAGGTTGTCGGCGATTCCGACAAAAAAGGCACGACCGTGCGCTTCCTCGCCAGCGCGGAAACCTTCGGCAATGTCGAATACAGCTTCGACATTCTTGCCAAACGCATCCGCGAGCTTTCCTTCCTGAACAACGGCGTGGACATCGAGCTGACCGACGAACGCGACGGCAAACACGAAAGCTTCGCCCTTTCCGGCGGCGTGGCCGGCTTCGTGCAATACATGAACCGCAAAAAAACACCGTTGCACGAAAAAATCTTCTACGCGTTCGGCGAAAAAGACGGCATGAGCGTCGAATGCGCGATGCAATGGAACGACAGCTACCAAGAAAGCGTGCAATGTTTCACCAACAACATTCCGCAACGCGACGGCGGCACCCATCTGACCGCGCTGCGCCAAGTGATGACCCGCACCATCAACAACTATATCGAAGCCAACGAAGTGGCTAAAAAAGCCAAAGTGGAAACCGCCGGCGACGATATGCGTGAAGGTCTGACCTGCGTTTTATCCGTCAAACTGCCCGATCCGAAATTCTCATCGCAAACCAAAGACAAACTGGTTTCCAGCGAAATCGGCCCCGTCGTCAACGAAGTCATCAACCAAGCCTTGACCGACTTCCTTGAAGAAAACCCGACCGAAGCCAAAATCATCACCAGCAAAATCGTCGATGCCGCGCGCGCGCGCGAAGCCGCCCGCAAAGCCCGCGAAATCACCCGTCGCAAAGGCGTGATGGACGGTTTGGGACTGCCGGGCAAACTCGCCGACTGCCAAGAAAAAGACCCTGCCCTGTCCGAACTCTACCTCGTCGAGGGCGACTCCGCAGGCGGTTCCGCCATGCAGGGCCGCGACCGCAAATTCCAAGCGATTTTGCCGCTCAAAGGTAAAATTTTGAACGTCGAAAAAGCACGTTTTGAAAAAATGCTGGCCAGCCAAGAAGTTGCCACGCTGATTACCGCTCTAGGTGCAGGCATCGGCAAAGAAGAATTCAATGCCGAAAAACTGCGCTACCACCGCATCATCATCATGACCGATGCCGACGTGGACGGCGCGCACATCCGCACCCTGCTCCTAACCTTCTTCTACCGCCAAATGCCCGAGCTGGTCGAGCGCGGCTACATCTACATCGCCCAGCCGCCTTTGTACAAAGCCAAATACGGCAAACAAGAGCGCTATCTCAAAGACGAATTGGAAAAAGACCAATGGCTGCTCGGTTTGGCCTTGGAAAAAGCCAAAATCGTTTCAGACGGCCGCACCATCGAAGGTGAGGAGCTTGCCAATACTGCCAAGCAATTCCTGTTGGCCAAAACCGTCATCGAACAAGAAAGCCGCATCATTGACGAACTCGTCCTGCATGCCATGCTGCACGCTTCGCCGGTCGACCTCAGCACGGCAGAAAGCGCAGACCGCGCCGTTGCCGAATTGAGCGGCCTCTTGGACGAAAAAGAAGTCGCGCTCGAACGCATCGAAGGCCACGAAGGACACCAGTTCATCAAAATCACACGCAAGCTACACGGCAATGTGATGGTGAGCTACCTCGAGCCTAAGTTCCTCAACAGCAAAGCCTACCAAACCCTTACCCAAACCGCCGCCGCACTCAAAGGCATGGTCGTCAAAGGGGCGAAGCTCTACAAAGGCGACAACGAATACGACATCGACAGCTTTGAAGCCGCTTTGGACATCTTGATGAGCGTTGCCCAAAAAGGCATGTCCATCCAACGATACAAAGGCTTGGGCGAAATGAATCCGGAACAACTTTGGGAAACCACGATGGATCCTACCGTCCGCCGCCTCCTGAAAGTCCGCATCGAAGACGCCATCGCCGCCGACGAAGTATTCGTCACCCTGATGGGCGACGAAGTCGAACCGCGCCGCGCCTTCATCGAAAACAACGCCCTGCTGGCACAAAACATCGACGCCTAAGCATGAGAAGATAAAAGGCCGTCTGAAAAACCATTTTCAGACGGCCTTTTTGTTTTGTGCTTTATTTCTTACAACTCAAATTCCAACAACTTCGCGTGTTCGCTTTAATAATTTATTTTAATTCGCGTATTTTAGAGCGTTTCAACTGATTTGGATTCCGGACAATCCCAAATAACCAGTTTGAAACGCTCCAATCCGCTTCAAATTTATTCCGCTTTCCCCAAAATCATCGCATCGCCATAGCTGAAAAAGCGGTACTCCTGTTCCACCGCATGACGGTAAACGCTGCGGATATGCTCCATGCCCGAAAACGCACTGACGAGCATCAGCAAGGTTGATTTGGGCAGGTGGAAGTTGGTAATCAAGCGGTCGGCAACATTGAAGCGGTAGCCCGGCGTAATGAAAATATCGGTATCGCCGCGACCAGCTTTCAGACGGCCTGTCTCGCGTGCGGCAGATTCCAAGGCGCGCATGGAGGTTGTGCCCACAGCCCACACCTTATTGCCACGCGCTTTGGCAGCCTCAACGGCGGCAACAGTCTCGACCGGTACGTCAAACCACTCGCTGTGCATTTTGTGTTCTTCAATTTTATCGACGCGCACGGGTTGGAATGTGCCGGCACCGACGTGCAGGGTTACTTCCGCGGTTTCTACGCCTTTGGCTTTCAGACGGCCCAACAATTCATCGGTAAAGTGTAAGCCTGCCGTCGGCGCGGCCACTGCGCCTTGATACTTGGCGTACACGGTCTGATAGCGGCTGTCGTCTTCATCATCGGCCGCGCGTTCGATATAAGGCGGCAAGGGCAGATGGCCGTTTTGCTCTAAAAGTTCGTAAACGGTTTGCGCGCCTTCAAATTTCAAGCAAAATAATTCCTCCGCACGCTCCATCATGACGGCACGGATATCGCCTTCAAAAATCAATTCTGTACCCGGTTTCGGCGATTTGGACGAGCGGAT
>NZ_CATNVN010000074.1:0-8618 GCF_951230505.1 uncultured Neisseria sp. | reverse complement strand
TTTGCCTTTGCTGCCTTTGTCTTGTTTGGCTTTGGCAGGTTTCTTGGCTTCGGCTGGTTTTTCAGCTTCAACGGATTTTTCAGACGGCTTGTTGTCTGCTTTAGCTTCAACTTTTGCTTCGGCCTTAGCTTCTACGGCTTCAACCGGTTTGGCTTCTTCTTTTTTGGCTTCGGCAGGTTTGCCTTCCGCTTTTGGTGCGGTTTTGGCTGCTTTCAGTCTGGCTGCTTCGGCCTCTGCTTTAGCACGGGCTTCGGCTTTGGCGGCAGCTTCTGCTTCAGCTTTGGCTTTTTCTTCGGCAGCTTGGGAGGCTGCTTTTTCTGCTTCGGCTTTTTGGTTTTCCGCTGCTACTTTGGCTTTGGCTTCCGCTGCCAATTCTTCGGAAGAAGGAATAGTAACGGCACGGCTGCGGCGGCGTGTTTCTACTTTTACGCCGTCAACGGTGCTGACTTCGGTTTTTTTGCGGCGGATGCTGATGGTGCCGCTGTTGCTGCCGTTTTTCTTTTGCAGGTAAGCGGTCAGCAATTGTTTGTCGTCAGTGGTTATGCTGTCATTACCGCTGTTTTTATTGACCCCGGCTTCTTTCAATTGTTTAAGCAAATCATCGACGGGGCGGTTTAGTTCGGCGGCAAATTGCGCTACGGTTGTATTACTCATTCAGTACCCCCTTAGTTGTTTTCTTCAGTAAACCAGTGTTCGCGTGCAGCCAAAATCACTTTTTTGGCTTCTTCTTCGTCAACACCGGTAATTTCGACCAATTCGTCAACAGACAATTCGGCCAGATCATCGCGTTGGGTAACGCCGGCTTCGGCCAGTTTGCGCAACATGTCGGAATCTACGCCGTCCAAATTGCGCATGTCTTCAGACACTTCACCCAGTTTTTCTTCTGCGGCGATGGTAATGGTCAGGATAGCGTCGCGTGCGCGGTTGCGCAGGGTTTCAACGATTTCTTCGTCAAAGCCGTCAATGGCGAGCAATTCTGCCGCTGGAACGTAAGCAACTTCTTCCAAAGTGGCAAAGCCTTCTTCCACCAAAATATCGGCGGTTTCGTCGTCGATGTTCAAGTGGGTGGTGAAGAGGTTGCGGATAACCGCGTCTTCGGCGGCATTGCGTTCGTCGGCTTCTTCAACGGTCATGATGTTCAGCTGCCAGCCGGTCAGGATGGAAGCCAGACGGACGTTTTGACCGCCGCGGCCGATGGCCAGCGCCAGTTGGTTTTCATCAACGATCACGTCAACGGCGTGTTTGTCTTCATCAATTACAATGCGGCTCACTTCGGCAGGAGACAGCGCATTCATTACGAATTGGGCAGGCTCTGGAGACCACAATACGATGTCAATGCGTTCGCCGGACAATTCGTTGCTCACGGCGTTAACACGGGAACCGCGCACGCCGATACAAGTACCTTGCGGGTCGATGCGTTGGTCGTTGGCTTTAACGGCAACTTTGGCGCGTTGGCCGGGATCGCGTGCTACTTCGCGGATTTCCAACAGGCCGTCTGCAATTTCAGGCACTTCGTTGGCGTAGAGTTTGGCCAAGAAGTCGCCGCTGGTACGGCTCAAAATGACTTGTTTGCGGCCGGTATTGCCGATTTCGTCCACACGCAGGAAGAGGGCGCGGATGCGGTCGCCGCTGCGGAAGTTTTCGCGCGGAATCATTTCTTCGCGCGGAATCAGGGCATCGAGTTTGCCTGCGACAACTTCAACGATAATGCCGTGGCGCTCGACGCGTTTTACCGTACCGGAAACGATGTCTTCTTTAGAAGCGAGGAACTCGTTCAGGTTTTGCTCGCGCTCCGCATCGCGGATGCGTTGCAGGATGATTTGTTTGGCAGTTTGCGCGGCTTGGCGGCCGAAGCCTTCGTTTGGCAGCTGCTCTTCGTAGTATTCGCCGATTTGGATGGTGGTGCCGGGAATTTCTTCTTGGATTTCCTCGATGGTTTTTTCTACGTCGGGGTAGGTGTAGTCTTCATCGGCAACAATCAGCCAGCGGCGGAAGGTTTGGTATTCGCCGGTATCGCGGTCGATTTCGACACGCACGTCCATGTGCTCGCGGTCGGCTTTTTTCTTGGCGGCAGTAGAGAGGGCGAATTCAAGGGCTTTGAATACGACTTCCGTTTCAACGTTTTTTTCACTTGCCAGCGCTTCGGCTAGCTGTAACATTTCGCGACTCATTTTCTAGAATCTCCAAGTAATCGGTTTTTAAAATTTAAATTCGGGGCGCAAACGGGCTTTGTCGATGTTGCTCAATTCGATTTGGGCAGTTTTGCCGTCGAAAGAGACGGTAACGATGTCGTTTTCGCAAGATTCGATGCGGCCGATGAAGTTTTTCTGACCATCAATCGGCAGGCGTGTTTTGATTTTGGCGTTCTGGCCGGCAAAGCGCACGAAGTCGGCGGCTTTTTTCAACGGACGGTCAAGGCCCGGGCTGGAGATTTCCAAACGTTTGTAGTCGATGTCTTCAACCATAAACACGCGGCTCAGATGGTTGCTGACAGTGGCGCAGTCTTCGACGGTGATGCCGCCTTCTTTATCGATGAAAACGCGCAAATCGCCTTGTGCGGTCAGTTCGAAATCGACCAGCTCGTAGCCCAAGCCGGGCAGGGTTTTATCAAGAATGCTTTGAATATCCATGCTTCTCCAGAAGTACATAAACAAAAAAATGGCCGCGCGGCCATTTTTCGTGTGATTTGAAAAATTGGCCTATTATAACTGTTTTCAAGATAAAAGAAAAGTGTTGATTTGGCGTGAATTTTTTTGAAGTGATTGCTTAAATGTAAAGGGTAGGGTCGAGGCCGTCTGAAAAGGAAATTGTTGACAAGTTTTGATATGATGGTTTTGAAATTATTTTGGAAAACAAAGAATTGGTATTGCTTTGTTTTTAGACGGTCTTGGATTTTCTGATTTTTCGTGCTTGCACAATGTGCAAGGCGGTTCTACAATTTCTTTATACCCACCGAATAAGAAAGAAGGCCGCCATGTCCGCACACCCGATTTACAATTTTTCCGCAGGTCCTGCCGTATTGCCGGAAGCGGTATTGCGTACCGCGCAACAGGAAATGCTCGACTACAACGGTACGGGTTTCCCCGTGATGGCGATGAGTCACCGTTCGGATATGTTTTTGAGTATTCTGCATCATGCCGAACAAGACTTGCGCCAGCTTTTGAATATTCCGTCCAACTATAAAATCCTGTTTTTACAGGGCGGTGCGACCACGCAATTTAATATGGTGGCCATGAATTTGGCGCACGGTTTTGCGACTGCCGACGCGGTGGTAACAGGCAACTGGAGCCGCATTGCCTATGAGCAGATGAGCCGTTTGAGCAATGCCGAAATCCGTTTGGCCGCGCATGGTGGCGAGCAATATGCCTATAAAAACCTGCCTGCGGTTGAGGATTGGGATGTCAACCCAAATTCCGCGTTTGTTCATTTTGCGATTAATGAAACCGTAAACGGCTTGCAGTATCAAAACGTCCCCAAACTTTCAGACGGCCTGCCGCCGCTGGTGTGTGATATGTCGAGCGAGATTTTGTCTCGTGAGTTTAATGTGTCCGATTACGGCTTGATTTATGCCGGTGCGCAAAAAAATATCGGTCCTGCCGGTGCGACCGTGGTCATTATCCGCGAGGATTTGCTGGAGCGTTGTCCGAACGATATTCCTGATGTGTTCAACTACCGTTCGCACATCAACCGCGACGGTATGTACAACACGCCTTCTACTTATGCGATTTATATGTCGGGCTTGGTGTTCCGCTGGCTGCAAACGCAGGGCGGTGTGAAAAAAATTGAAGCGGTCAATCGAATAAAGGCGCAAACCTTGTATGAGACGATAGACGGCAGCGGCGGTTTTTACATCAACGATATCCATCCTGATGCGCGCTCCAAAATGAACGTGGTCTTCAAAACTGCAAGCGAAGACTTGGACCGCCGCTTTGTGTTGGAAGCCGAGTTGCAGGGCTTGTGCCTGCTTAAGGGCTATAAAACCGTCGGCGGTATGCGTGCCAGCATTTACAATGCGATGCCGCTTGAAGGTGTGAACGCGTTGGCCGACTTTATGAAAGATTTCCAACGACGTTACGGTTAAGATGAAGATATAAAAAGGCCGTCTGAAACTGGGTTTCAGACGGCCTTTTTATTTGAATAAGCCTTATTCGGTCACTTCTTCAGTGATGCTGTCGCGGTAGATAGTGCTGCTGTCGTAAGTCGGAACAGGAGGCGGCAGCAGGTTGTTGAGCGTCAGCGCGGACGGGTTCAGCGTAGGGTAGCCGCTGAAGGTGACGGAATAACCGCCGTTGCCGGTACTGCGGACTTTGGCATGCGCGCCCAACGGGAAAGTGGTTTTGTTGGTGATGTGGCCGAATGGGAAGCCGGTCAACACAGGAATCTTGGCAGTGCGCGAAATGTGGTTGACGACGGCGGAGAAATCGTAGCTGGAGTCGTACACGTCGCGGATGGTACCCATGCGGAAATCGCCGAAGATGATGGCGCGTTGTTTTTGCAAAACACCTGACAGATAAAGCGTATTGAGCATGCGCTCGATGCGGTAGGGTTGCTCGCTGACGTCTTCGATAAAGAGGATGCCGCCTTGAATATCGGGCATGTAAGGCGTACCGGCGAGGGAGGCGAGAACGCTGAGGTTGCCGCCCCACAATGTGCCTTCTACGTTGACATCGGCGCGTTGGATGGTTGGAACATCAACGATGTTGACGTTGTTGGTCGTGCCGCGGATGAAAGAATCCATGGTAAAGACGCTGGGGTCTGCTTTGCCGAATTCGCTGTACACCATCGGGCCTGCAAAGCTCATCATATTGCCTTTGGCCAACAGGGCGAGTTGGACGGCGCATACGTCGCTGAAACCGAAGAACAATGTGCCGCGTTCGCGCATTCTTGCGCCGAGTGAGGCAAAGTCGATTTGCGGCAGGATGCGTGCCGCGCCGTAGCCGCCGCGCAGGCCCATCAAGACTTTAGGCGTTTCGACGCGGCCGCTGGCAACGTCTTGGAAATCGGCGGCGCGTTGGGCATCGCTGCCGGCAAAGCGTTGGTAACGGCGGCTGCCTGCTTGTTGGTTGGTCACGGTAAAGCCTGCGTTGTAGAGGCGGGTCAGGCCGGTGGTCACGCGGTTGGGGTCTTCGGCGAAGCCTGACGGCGCAACAACGCGCAGGAGGTTGTCGCCGGAACGTGGCGGATGGGGTTGCTTAGGTTGCACGGTTTTCGCTTTCGCGGTGGTGGAAGTGGATTTGGTTTGCGGCGTGGTGGTCGTGCCTGTACCGCAGGCTTGCAACAACCCTGCGCCTGCCGCGGCAGAGCAGGTGCGCAGGAAATGGCGGCGCGTGGTGGAAGTCATTGAGGTTTTCCTTTCGTTATATGTTCAGACGGCCTGAACTGGGCGTGTCGGACCTTGCAGGCCGTCTGAAAGTTTAAGCGATTAAGTTTTTGATTTGTTCCGGCCAATTTTCGGGCAGGGTCATGCCGTGTTCGCGTACAGGCGCGGCCCAAATCGGCGCGGGGAAGTTGGCGTCGTTTTCAAAGCGGGCGATGACGTGCCAATGCAAGTGGGGCACAACATTGCCGAGGCTGGCCAAATTGATTTTGGCCGGGTGGAAGACTTGGCGCATTGCGGCTTCAACCTGATACACCATTTCCATGATTTCGTTGCGTTCGGCAGGGGAAAGGTTGGTCATCTCGGAAACATGGTTATTCCAAATAACGCGGCAGAATGCCGGTGCGCCGGCTTCGTTGTGGACGGCGATCACGCGCAGGTTTGGCGTTTGCAGCAAAATATCTTCGTTGTCGGCAGTGCAGATGGGGCAGGTCATGGGTTTTTCTTTCTCAGTCTGAATAGGAATCGGATGATTTCAATCAGAATTTTTAGAACGAGGTAAATAGCAGTCAGCGTGATGAATGCGAAAAGCCACGGTTTGGGTATAAACCACCAAAATAAATAGGCGGGCGTGATTAAGTCGTCACATTCTTCGGCACTCTCAATGTGATCGCACAATCCAAAGTTAAAATAATCATTGACATCATGAAAGGGCGAATAGGCGAACATAAGTGCTATTGGCGTCACACAAATCAATGCAATGATGGCAATCCAAAAGAATGGTTTGAGATATTTGATTACAGTCATGGGTGAAGTGTTATGCAAATTTTGCTGCGCCTCGGTTGGCGAGCTCGTCGGCTTTTTCGTTTTCAGGGTGTCCGGCATGGCCTTTGACCCACGTCCAGCGGACATCGTGCTGTTGAACCAGACTATCCAGCTCTTTCCATAAATCATCGTTTTTGACCGGTTTTTTGGCGGCGGTTTTCCAGCCGTTTTTTTTCCAACCGTGTATCCAGCTTTCCATGCCGTTTTTGACGTATTGCGAGTCGGTACAGATGACGACTTGGCAGCGGCGTTTTAAGGATTTCAGGCCTTCGATGACGGCGGTCAGCTCCATGCGGTTGTTGGTGGTTTCGGCTTCTCCGCCGAACAGTTCTTTTTCGTGTGTGCCGTAGCGCATAAATACCCCCCAGCCGCCTGCGCCGGGGTTGCCTTTGCATGCGCCGTCTGTGTAGAGGTAAACGGGTTTATCCATGGGCATGTCTTTGTCGAATAAGGCGGTATCATAACATAAGGCCGTCTGAAATATCGGCAAATACGGTTTGCGCGTGTAAAATACCCTGCACTTATCACTCGTATAGAAAGCAGGCAGATATGGGATTGTTCAGCGGCCTTTTGGGCAATGCTTCGCAAAAAGACGCCGATGCGGTGGAACGCGATTTGGCGAATATCCTGATTGATGGCGAACAGGTAAAAATGGCATTCAGCCTGGTGCGCGATTTGATTGTGTTTACCGAATATCGGCTGGTGTTGGTGGACAAGCAGGGGTTGACCGGTAAGAAAGTGTCTTACCGTTCGATTCCGTATCGTTCCGTATCGCGCTTTTCGGTGGAAACTTCGGGTCATTTCGATTTGGATGCCGAGCTGAAGATTTGGGTTTCTTCCGGCGAAGCGCCGACCGAAACCTTGCAATTTAAAAGCGACAAGAGCGTGATTGCCATTCAAAAAGCCTTGGCAGAAGCCGTGTTGAAACCGTCAAAATAGAAAGGAAACATGATGAGCGAACAGCAAGAATTGTTTTGTTACAAACAGATGCCGGTATGGACGGCGGACGAGATCCCCGAAGCCTTGTTGTCCAAACACAATACCGCCGCCGGTACTTGGGGCTGCCTCAATGTCCTCCAAGGCCGTCTGAACTTCAACGAAGTGGACGAAGCGGGCAATATTACGGCCACGCACGAGCTGACGCCTGAAAGCGATGATTGGATTATCCATCCGCAAGCATGGCACTTTATCGCGCCGCAAACGCAAGACACGGAAATCCAACTGTCGTTTTACTGCGAGGCGGCGGACTATTTCAATAAGAAATACGGCATGAGCGCGACACATTCGGCCGTCCGCGCCGCCGAGGGCATTGTGCCCGTCGGCAAGGTTTTGGATATGGGCTGCGGTCAGGGCCGCAATGCGCTGTATCTGGGTTTGAAAGGTTTTGACGTTACTGCTGTCGATAATAATCCGAACGCGGTTCAAAACGTGGAAGAGCTGGCGCGTATTGAAGAACTGAATGTCCGCGCGTTTGAATACGACCTCAATGCCGCCAATATTCAGGAAAACTTCGATTATATGGTGGCGACCGTGGTGTTTATGTTCCTGATGCCGCGTTACGTTCCTGACGTGATTGCCAATATGAAGGAACACACCAACCCAGGCGGCTACAACCTGATCGTGTCTGCGATGGATACGGAAGATTTCCCTTGCCCGATGCCGTTCCCGTTCAAGTTCGGCGAGGGCGAGTTGCGCGAATACTATAAAGATTGGGAATTGGTGGAATACAAGGAAGAGCTGGGCTCGATGCACGCGAAAGACGAATTCGGCAATCCGATTCAGTTTAAATTCGTTACCATGCTGGCGAAGAAACCAGAATAAGGTTTTACCGTCAAAAGGCCGTCTGAATTCAGTTTTCAGACGGCCTTTGTCGTAATCAATCCACAATATTTTTACCCAAAATTACCACATCTGCCAACATGGTGTCCAAATCGCAGACTTGTGGCAGCCGTCCCCATTCTTCAAAACCGAAGCGGTGAAACAGGTTCAGGCTCGGATAGTTGTGGCCGAACACAAGTGCGATGACGTTGCGGATGTCTAAGGACGGCGCGCGTTCGAGCATGTGCCGCAACAGGATTTTGCCCACACCTGCGCCGCGCATATCGTGGCGGACATAAATGCTGACTTCCGCGCTGATGTGGTAGGCGTAGCCCGGATAGTAGTCGCTGAAACTGCCCCAGGCCAATACGGTGCCGTCGGTGTCGTAAAGGGCGTAGATCGGGCGTTTGTCTGTGTGCGCGGCAAACCATATTTCGCGTTCGGCAACCGTGGTCGGCGACAAATCGGCCGTAGATTGGCGCGTGGCCACAGTGCTGTTGTAAATATCGACGATGGCGGGCAAGTCTTGGCGCAGGGCAGGGCGGATGGTGTATTGCATTTCAGACGGCCTGTTATTGAATCAGTTTGGAGATAGTCTTAAAGGCCGGATGTTTGGCATCGCCGAGCAGTTGGAACAAAATACTTTCGACATTGGAAA
>NZ_CATNVN010000073.1:0-8629 GCF_951230505.1 uncultured Neisseria sp. | reverse complement strand
GGACTTTTAATCCGTTGGTCGAGCGTTCGAATCGCTCACGACCCACCAAATATGAAAACCTGCTTTGAAAAAAGCAGGTTTTTTTATATTCTCCATCAAACCTTTCTTCACTTGATACCTCCCTTATTATCAACATCAATAATATTCGAGCTTTGTCACAATGCTGTTATGGATGCAACTCAAGGCATCACACCAGCACCAACCTCTTGAATCAATCAAACCCAACTCCCCCACCCATCATCTTTTTCTAAAAGCTTCCAAATACCTATCATCAACCCACGCTAAATCCTCTTGTATGCTAGACGATTTAGGCATAGACTAAAACTACATCCAACTACAACAACAGGAGAAGGTTTGATGAAACAACTGTCTATGTATATCAACGGCCGCTTTGAAACCGACTTTAACGGCACATGGCGTGATGTATTGAATCCGGCAACCGAAGAAGTCATCGCGCGTGAGCCTAAAGGCGGAAAAGCCGATGTTGATCGTGCCGTTGCCGCGGCCAGAGATGCGCAAACTGCATGGGAGCGTTTGCCTGCCGTTGAGCGCGGCGCATACCTGCGCAAAATTGCCCAAGGCATCCGCGAACGCGCCGATGAGCTGACCGACACCATTGTCGCCGAAGGCGGCAAAACCAAAGATTTGGCACGCATAGAAGTTATGTTCACTGCCGATTATCTCGACTACCAAGCCGAATGGGCGCGCCGTTATGAAGGTGAAATCATCCAGAGCGACCGCCCGCGTGAAAATATTTTATTGTTCAAACGTCCTTTAGGTGTGATCGCCGGCATTTTGCCGTGGAACTTCCCATTCTTCCTGATCGCCCGCAAAATGGGCCCGGCTTTGGTAACCGGCAATACCATCGTCGTCAAACCAAGCAGCGTTACCCCGATTAACTGCCACATCTTTGCTGAAATCGTTCATGCTTCAGGCTTACCGGCCGGTGTATTCAACGTCGTCAACGGTCCGGGCGCAGAAATCGGCAATGCCTTGGCATCACATCCGCAAGTCGACATGGTCAGCCTGACCGGTTCTGTCGATGCCGGCCGCCAAGTGATGGAAGCCGCCGCCGCCAACATTACCAAAGTCTCACTGGAACTGGGCGGCAAAGCCCCTGCCATCGTCCTGAAAGATGCCGACTTGGATCTGGCCGTCAAATCTATCTTGGCTTCACGCGTGGGCAATACCGGCCAAATCTGCAACTGCGCCGAACGCGTGTATGTCCACAACAGCCTGAAAGACGCGTTTATCGAAAAAATGACCACCGCCATGAAAGGCGTGCGCTACGGCAACCCGGCCGAGGCTGAACCCGGAGCACTGGAAATGGGCCCATTGATTGAAGAGCGCGCCGTCAAAGCCGTTGCCGAGAAAGTCGAACGCGCCGTCAAACAAGGGGCCACACTGGTCTGCGGCGGCAAACGTGCCGACGGCAAAGGCTACTTCTTCGAACCTACCCTGCTGACCGATACCGACAACAGCATGGACATCATGAAGGAAGAAACCTTCGGCCCAGTCCTGCCGGTTGCCACTTTCGACACACTCGATCAAGTCATCGCCTTGGCAAACGACAGCGAATTCGGCCTGACCAGCTCCGTCTATACCACCAATCTGAATGAAGCGTTTTATGTAACCCGCCGCCTGCGTTTCGGCGAAACCTACATCAACCGCGAAAACTTTGAAGCTATGCAGGGCTTCCATGCTGGTTGGAAAAAATCAGGTATCGGAGGTGCCGACGGCAAACACGGTTTGGAAGAATATCTGCAAACCCAAGTTGTTTATTTGGAAACCGATATCTAACTGCCCTTCATAAAACAAAAGGCCGTCTGAAACCGATTTTTCAGGTTCCAGACGGCCTTTCTGCCTTTATAGAAAAAAACACCGACATCGCGTAAAATAGAGCCAATTTTTCACTTTATTCAGGCCGTCTGAAAACTCCGGCAGCCTGACTCATTTTTCCGGAAAACACCATGAGCGAACAAAACAATCCGCAAATCGAGCCGCAGTTGGACGAAAACCAAATCATCGCCCTGCGCCGCGAGAAACTGCACAACATCCGCAAAGAACGCAACGCCTACCCTAACGATTTCAAACGCGACAGCTTTGCCGCCGACCTGCATACCCAATACGGCGAAATCAGCAAAGAAGAACTCGACCCGCAAGGCATTCCCGTCAAAGTGGCCGGCCGCATGATGCTCAAACGTCAAATGGGCAAGGCGAGCTTTGCCACCATTCAAGACGTTACCGGTCAAATCCAGCTTTATCTGAACAACAAAGGCGTGAGTCAGGAAGTTTTGGACGATTTCAACCACTGGGACTTGGGCGACATCGTCGGCGCGGAAGGTACTTTGTTCAAAACCAACCACGGCGAATTGACCGTGCGCGTGTCCAACATCCGTCTGCTGTCCAAATCCCTGCGCCCTCTGCCGGACAAACACAAAGGTTTGAGCGATCAGGAAACCAAATACCGTCAACGCTACGTCGATTTGATTGCCAACGAAGAATCGCGCAATACCTTCATCAAACGCAGCCAAATCATCCAATCTGTGCGCAATTTTATGGTGAACGAGCATTATCTCGAAGTCGAAACCCCGATGATGCACCCGATTCCGGGCGGTGCGACGGCAAAACCGTTCGTTACCCACCACAATGCCTTGGACATTCCGCTCTATCTGCGTATCGCTCCCGAGCTGTATCTGAAACGCTTGGTTGTCGGCGGTTTGGAACGCGTGTTTGAAATCAACCGCAGCTTCCGCAACGAAGGCATGTCTGTGCGCCACAACCCTGAATTCACCATGATTGAATTCTACGAAGCCTTCTCCGACTACGAACGCATGATGCAAATGGCGGAAGATATCATCCGCAACGCTTCCCGCGCGGTAAACGGCACGGCAAAAATTAGCTACAACGGCAAAGAAGTCGATTTGGAGAGCCCGTTTGAGCGCCTGACCATTCTCGGTGCCATCAAAAAATACAATCCGCACTACACCGATGAGCAGTTGAACGATGAAGAATGGCTGAAAAAAGAAATCGTCAAACACGGCGAAAGCCTGCCTCCTTCTCCGGGCATCGGCAGTCTGCAACTCGCCCTGTTTGAAGGTTGCGCCGAGGGCAAACTGTGGAACCCGACTTTCATCATCGACTACCCTGTCGAAGTATCGCCATTGGCACGCGCATCCGACAGCAAACCGGGTTTGACCGAACGCTTCGAGCTCTTCGTTGTTGGCCGCGAACTGGCAAACGGCTACTCTGAGTTGAACGATCCGGAAGATCAAGCCGAACGCTTCAAAGCGCAAGTGGCGCAAAAAGACGCCGGCGACGACGAAGCCATGCACTACGATGCCGACTACATCCGCGCCATGGAATTCGGCTTGCCGCCGACCGGCGGCTGCGGTATCGGCATTGACCGCTTGGTAATGTTGCTGACCGATTCGCAAACCATCCGCGACGTGATTCTGTTCCCACAAATGCGCCCCGAATAACACATTGAAATAAAATCAAGGCCGTCTGAAAACAAGATTCTGTTTTCAGACGGCCTTTTTGTTCAAATATGTAAAACGGAAAAATTAAAATCGATAATTCCTTTACATTATAATAATAAAATTCCATGATAATCAAAAGCATAATATAAAAAAGAATATGTAAACGTTTTTCAGTTTGTTGACAGTCTGCTAGAATACATCCAATTACAGACAGCCCACACACAGGCCGTCTGAAAATGCAAAAACTCTGAAAGGTTTGTATGGATCAATTTTTCGAACAGCTTCACGGCTGGGTAAACGCCATCAACGACCCAATGTGGTCGGGGTTGGTATATATGCTTTTAGGCGCAGGCCTCTTTTTCACCGTTACCACCGGTTTTGTACAATTCCGCCTCTTCGGCCGCAGTATCAAAGAAATGCTAAGCGGTCGCAAACAAGGTGATGATCCGCACGGAATCACACCGTTCCAAGCATTTGTTACCGGCTTGGCCAGCCGCGTAGGCGTGGGCAACATCGCCGGTGTGGCGATTGCCATCAAACTCGGTGGGCCAGGCGCGGTATTCTGGATGTGGGTAACCGCCTTAATCGGCATGAGTTCGGCGTTTGTCGAATCTTCACTGGCCCAACTCTTTAAAGTCCGGGACTACGACAACCACCACTTCCGCGGCGGTCCTGCCTACTACATAACTCAAGGTCTGGGACAAAAATGGCTGGGCGTTTTGTTCGCCCTGAGCCTGATTTTCTGTTTCGGCTTTGTATTTGAAGCCGTACAGACCAATACCATCGCCGATACCACCAAAGCGGCATGGGGCTGGGATCAACACTATGTCGGTGTCGCTCTGGTCATTCTGACTGCCCCTATTATCTTCGGCGGTATCCGTCGCGTATCTAAAGCCGCGGAAATTATCGTTCCGCTGATGGCGGTTTTATATCTCGTCATAGCACTCTTCATCATTGCTACCAATATTTCCCTGATTCCTGACGTGTTCGGTCAGATTTTCTCCAACGCGTTCAACTTCGATTCGGCTGCAGGCGGTTTCCTCGGCGGTCTGATTTCGACCACCATGATGCAGGGTATCAAACGCGGCCTGTATTCCAATGAGGCGGGTATGGGTTCCGCGCCGAACGCCGCAGCCGCAGCCGAAGTGAAACACCCCGTCTCCCAAGGTATGATTCAAATGCTGGGCGTTTTCGTCGATACCATCATCGTCTGCTCATGCACCGCCTTTATTGTCTTGACCTATCAACAGCCTTACGGTGACCTGAGCGGTGCGGCGCTGACCCAAGCGGCAATCGTCAGTCAGGTAGGCGAATGGGGCGCGGGCTTCCTTGCCGCCATCCTGTTTATGTTTGCCTTTTCAACCGTTATCGGCAACTATGCCTATGCTGAGTCCAACGTCCAATTCATCAAGAGCCATTGGCTGATTACCGCCGTTTTCCGTATGCTGGTTTTGGCATGGGTCTACTTCGGCGCAGTTGCCAACGTACCCTTGGTATGGGATATGGCAGACATGGCTATGGGCATCATGGCATGGATTAACCTCGTCGCCATCCTGCTCCTGTCCCCACTTGCCTTCCTGCTGTTGAAAGACTACACAGCCAAGCTGAAAATGGGTAAAGACCCAGAGTTCAAACTCTCTGAACACCCAGGCTTGAAACGCAAAATCAAATCCGATATCTGGTAAAACCAAAGGCCGTCTGAAATTTCAGACGGCCTTTTTAATCCCTGCCATCTAGATAAAACGATGCCCCTTAAAGCAGAAGCCTTAAGGGGCAGAGCGTTGCGGCACATCTTTTCAGACGGCCTTATTGTAGCAACGTTTCTCATTTCGCAGTGCAACAATATGGACAGATTCTAATTCCAAATCGGCACCCAGTCAAGCATTTCATTTGCATGGTAATACTTACCTAGGATATATTTATACTTACCAAACATCATATTACGGAGAAACTGATGGCTGCATTCAAACCCAATCCAATCAACTACATCCTCGGTCTCGATATCGGCATCGCATCCGTCGGCTGGGCGATGGTAGAAATTGACGAAGAAGAAAACCCCATCCGCCTGATTGATTTGGGCGTGCGCGTATTTGAGCGTGCAGAAGTTCCGAAAACAGGTGACTCTCTCGCAGCGGCAAGACGCTTGGCACGCAGTGTTCGCCGCCTGACCCGCCGTCGCGCCCACCGTCTGCTTCGGGCCCGCCGCCTATTGAAACGCGAAGGCGTATTACAAGCTGCCGATTTTGATGAAAACGGCTTGATTAAATCCTTACCGAATACACCATGGCAACTTCGCGCAGCCGCATTAGACCGCAAACTGACGCCTTTGGAGTGGTCGGCAGTCTTATTGCATTTAATCAAACATCGCGGCTATTTGTCGCAAAGAAAAAACGAGGGCGAAACTGCCGATAAGGAGCTTGGCGCTTTGCTTAAAGGCGTAGCCGACAATGCCCATACCTTACAGATAGGCGATTTCCGCACACCGGCCGAATTGGCTTTAAATAAATTTGAGAAAGAAAGCGGCCATATCCGCAACCAGCGCGGCGATTACTCGCATACGTTCAGCCGCAAAGATTTGCAGGCAGAGCTGAATTTACTGTTTGAAAAACAAAAAGAATTTGGCAATTCGCATATTTCAGACGGCCTTAAAGAAGGTATTGAAACCCTGCTGATGGCGCAACGCCCTGCGCTGTCCGGCGATGCTGTTCAAAAAATGTTGGGACATTGCACCTTTGAGCCGGCAGAGCCGAAAGCCGCTAAAAACACCTACACAGCCGAACGTTTCATCTGGCTGACCAAGCTGAACAACCTGCGTATTTTAGAGCAAGGCAGCGAGCGGCCATTGACCGATACCGAACGCGCCACGCTTATGGACGAGCCATACAGAAAATCCAAACTGACTTACGCACAAGCCCGTAAGCTGCTGGGTTTAGAAGATACCGCCTTTTTCAAAGGCTTACGCTATGGTAAAGACAATGCCGAAGCCTCGACATTGATGGAAATGAAGGCCTACCATACCATCAGCCGTGCGCTGGAAAAAGAAGAATTGAAAGACAAAAAATCCCCATTAAACCTTTCTCCCGAATTACAAGACGAAATCGGCACGGCATTCTCCCTGTTCAAAACCGATGAAGACATTACAGGCCGTCTGAAAGACCGTGTTCAGCCCGAAATCTTAGAAGCGCTGTTGAAACACATCAACTTCGACAAGTTCGTCCAAATTTCCTTGAAAGCATTGCGCCGAATTGTGCTTCTAATGGAACAAGGCAAACGTTACGATGAAGCCTGCACCGAAATCTACGGAGACCATTACGGCAAGAAAAATACGGAAGAAGAGATTTATCTGCCACCGATTCCCGCCGATAAAATCCGTAACCCAGTCGTCTTACGCGCCTTATCTCAAGCCAGAAAAGTCATTAACGCCGTTGTACGCCGTTATGGCTCCCCTGCACGTATCCATATTGAAACGGCAAGAGAGGTAGGTAAATCGTTTAAAGACCGCAAAGAAATCGAAAAACGCCAAGAAGAAAACCGTAAAGACCGGGAAAAAGCCGCCGCTAAATTCCGAGAGTATTTCCCCAATTTTGTCGGCGAACCCAAATCCAAAGATATTCTGAAACTGCGCCTGTACGAGCAACAACACGGCAAATGCCTGTATTCGGGCAAAGAAATCAACTTAGGCCGTCTGAACGAAAAAGGCTATGTCGAAATCGACCATGCCCTGCCGTTCTCGCGCACATGGGACGACAGTTTCAACAATAAAGTGCTGGTATTGGGCAGCGAAAACCAAAACAAAGGTAATCAAACCCCTTACGAATACTTCAACGGCAAAGACAACAGCCGCGAATGGCAGGAATTTAAAGCGCGTGTTGAAACTAGCCGTTTTCCTCGCAGTAAAAAACAACGGATTCTGCTGCAAAAATTCGACGAAGACGGCTTTAAAGAACGCAATCTGAACGATACGCGCTACGTCAACCGTTTCCTGTGCCAATTTATTGCCGACCGTATGCGGCTGACAGGTAAAGGAAAAAGACGTGTCTTTGCATCCAATGGACAAATTACCAATCTGTTGCGCGGCTTTTGGGGATTGCGCAAAGTGCGTGCGGAAAACGACCGCCATCACGCCTTGGACGCTGTAGTCGTTGCCTGCTCGACCGTTGCCATGCAGCAGAAAATTACCCGTTTTGTACGCTATAAAGAGATGAACGCGTTTGACGGTAAAACCATAGATAAAAAAACAGGAGAAGTGCTGCATCAAAAAACACACTTCCCGCAGCCTTGGGAATTTTTCGCACAAGAAGTCATGATTCGCGTCTTCGGCAAACCGGACGGCAAACCCGAATTTGAAGAAGCCGATACCCCAGAAAAACTGCGCGCGTTGCTTGCCGAAAAATTATCATCTCGCCCCGAAGCCGTACACGAATACGTTACGCCACTGTTTGTTTCACGCGCGCCCAATCGGAAGATGAGTGGGCAAGGCCATATGGAGACCGTCAAATCCGCCAAACGACTGGACGAAGGCATCAGCGTGTTGCGCGTACCGCTGACACAGTTAAAACTGAAAGACTTGGAAAAAATGGTCAATCGGGAGCGCGAACCTAAGCTATACGAAGCACTGAAAGCACGGCTAGAGGCACATAAAGACGATCCTGCCAAAGCCTTTGCCGAACCGTTTTACAAATACGATAAAGCAGGCAACCGCACCCAACAGGTAAAAGCCGTACGCATAGAGCAAGTACAGAAAACCGGCGTATGGGTGCGCAACCATAACGGCATTGCCGACAACGCAACCATGGTGCGCGTAGATGTGTTTGAGAAAGGTGGTAAGTATTATCTGGTCCCGATTTACAGTTGGCAGGTCGCAAAAGGGATTTTGCCGGATAGGGCTGTTGTACAAGGAAAAGATGAAGAAGATTGGACGGTAATGGATGATAGTTTTGAGTTTAAGTTTGTACTTTATGCGAATGATCTGATTAAAGCTGAACTTAAAAAAGAAACTTTCTTCGGCTATTTTTCTGGATTAGATCGTTCTACTGGCAACATTTCTTTGCGTTCACATGATTTAGATAAAACTAAAGGTAAAGACGGTATATATCGAATCGGAATTAAAACCGCTCTTTCATTCCAAAAATACCAAATCGACGAAC
>NZ_CATNVN010000072.1:0-8888 GCF_951230505.1 uncultured Neisseria sp. | reverse complement strand
TTCACCGTGGCGAAAAGCGCGTACTTCAGTCAGTCGTGATTGCCGTTGAAGGCAAAGACGAAATCGAGTTTGAACGTTACGCACCTGAAGCGCTGGCAAAATTGAGCAGCGAAGAAGTGCGCCGCAACCTGATCCAATCCGGTTTGTGGACTGCGCTGCGCACCCGTCCGTTCAGCAAAATCCCTGCTGTCGATGCCGAGCCGTTCGCCATCTTCGTTAATGCGATGGACACTAACCCGCTGGCTGCCGATCCTACGGTCATCATCAAAGAAGCCGCCGAAGACTTCAAACGCGGCCTGTTGGTATTGAGCCGCCTGACCGAGCGTAAAATCCATGTGTGTAAAGCAGCAGGCGCAGACGTGCCGTCTGAAAACGCTGCCAATATCGAAACACATGAATTTGGCGGTCCGCATCCTGCCGGTTTGAGTGGCACGCACATTCATTTCATCGAGCCAGTCGGTGCGAACAAAACCGTTTGGACCATCAATTATCAAGATGTGATTGCCATTGGCCGTTTGTTTGCAACAGGCCGTCTGAACACCGAGCGCGTGATTGCCTTGGGTGGCTCTCAAGTCAACAAACCACGCCTCTTGCGTACCGTTTTGGGTGCGAAAGTATCGCAAATTACTGCGGGCGAATTGGTTGACGCAGACAACCGCGTGCTTTCCGGCTCAGTATTGAACGGCGCGATTGCACAAGGCGTGCACGATTACCTCGGCCGCTACCACAATCAGATTTCCGTTATCGAAGAAGGCCGCAGCAAAGAGCTGTTCGGCTGGGTTGCGCCGCAGCCGGACAAATACTCCATCACGCGCACAACCCTCGGCCATTTCCTGAAACACAAACTCTTCAAGTTCAACACAGCCGTCAACGGTGGCGACCGCGCCATGGTACCGATCGGCACTTACGAGCGCGTAATGCCCTTGGATATCCTGCCTACCCTGCTCCTGCGCGATTTAATCGTCGGCGATACCGACAGCGCTCAGGCACTGGGTTGCTTGGAATTGGACGAAGAAGACCTCGCTTTGTGCAGCTTCGTCTGCCCGGGCAAATACGAATACGGCCCGCTGTTGCGCAAGGTGCTGGAAACCATTGAGAAGGAAGGCTGATTATGGGCTTGAAACATTTTCTTGAAAAAATCGAACCGCACTTCCTGCCGGGCGGCAAACATGAAAAATGGTATGCTCTCTACGAAGCTGCGGCGACGATTTTCTACACATCCGGCGCGGTAACGCGCAAAGCGGCACACGTCCGCGATGCACTCGACTCCAAGCGCATGATGATTTTGGTGTGGCTGGCTTTGTTCCCTGCCATGTTCTACGGTATGTACAACGTCGGCGCACAGGCATTCAGTGCGTTAACGCCTGATTTGCTGCAACAAAATATCGCCAACAACTGGCACTACGCCCTTGCCAACGCTTTGGGCATCAATATGTCGTCTGAAGCGGGGGTGTTGGGCAAAATGCTGTTCGGCGCGATTTTCTTCCTGCCGATTTACGCGACTGTATTTGTTGTGGGCGGCTTCTGGGAAGTTTTGTTCGCATCCGTACGCAAACACGAAATCAACGAAGGTTTCTTCGTGACTTCGATTCTGTTTGCTTTGATCGTTCCCCCTACCCTGCCTTTGTGGCAAGCGGCTTTGGGTATTTCTTTCGGCGTTGTGGTTGCGAAAGAGGTGTTCGGTGGTACAGGTAAAAACTTTATGAACCCTGCTCTGGCAGGCCGTGCCTTCTTGTTCTTCGCTTATCCTGCCAATATTACCGGCGACACCGTTTGGACGGCGGTTGACGGCTATTCCGGTGCCACTGCTTTGGCGCAATGGGCGACACACGGTGCAGACGGCCTGAAAAACGCTGTAACCGGTCAAAACATCTCTTGGATGGATGCGTTTATCGGTAACGTGCCCGGCTCAATCGGCGAAGTATCCACTTTGGCGCTCTTAATCGGCGGCGCGTTTATCGTGTTCACCCGCATTGCCTCTTGGCGCATTATCGCCGGCGTGATGATCGGTATGATTGCCATGTCTTCTCTGTTTAACTTCATCGGTTCGGACACCAACGCCATGTTCTCCATGCCTTGGTACTGGCACTTGGTGGTCGGCGGCTTCGCCATCGGTATGCTGTTTATGGCGACCGACCCTGTTTCCGCTTCCTTTACCAATGTCGGCAAATGGTGGTACGGCGCGCTTATCGGTGTAATGTGCGTATTGATCCGCGTGGTCAACCCTGCTTACCCCGAAGGCATGATGTTGGCGATTCTGTTTGCCAACCTGTTTGCCCCGATTTTCGACTATTTCGTCGCACAAGCGAACATCAAACGCAGAAAGGCGCGCAGCAATGGCTAAGAAATTCGATAAAGACAGCTTCAGCGGCACGCTGATTGTGGTATTGGTTGTCAGCCTGATTTGTTCCATCATCGTTGCCGGTGCGGTCGTCGGCTTGAAACCCATCCAAGAGAAACAAAAACTCCAAGACAAACAAGGCTATATCTTGAGCGTAGCCGGTTTGGTGGATAAAAACACCGACATCAGCAAAACCTTTGCCGAACGTATCGAGCAACGCGTTGTCGATTTGGCAACAGGCGAATACGTGAAAGACGCGCCGAAAGACTTCAGCGCGCGCATCGCAGGCAAAGACCCTGCCCAAAGTATCCAAATCAAACCCGAAGACGATTTGGCCGGCATCAAAAGCCGTGCCAAATACACTGAGGTTTACTTGGTAAAAGGTGAAGACGGCAAAGTCAGCCAAATCATCCTGCCTATGCACGGCAACGGTTTGTGGTCTGTCATGTACGGTTTTGTCGCCATTCAACCTGACGGCAACACCATCAACGGCATTACCTACTACGACCAAGGCGAAACCCCGGGCTTGGGCGGCGAAATCGGCAATCCGTTGTGGCAACAAAAATTCGTCGGCAAAAAACTGTTTGACGAACAAGGCAAACTCGCCCTGCATGTTGGCAAAGGCGCAAGTTCGGACAAAGAACACGGCGTAGATGCCCTCTCCGGCGCATCGCTGACATCTAAAGGCGTGCAAGGTTCGTTCGCCTACTGGTTCGGCGAAAACGGCTATATCCCCTACCTGAACAAATTGAAATCAGCAGGAGCACAATAATGGCTGACATGAAACGCTTGAAATATTTGATGTTTTCACCCTTTATCGACAACAACCCGATTGCCTTGCAGGTTTTGGGAATTTGTTCGGCTTTGGCGGTTACCACCAAACTTCAGACGGCCATCGTAATGGGTATTTCCGTAGCTTTGGTAACCGGTTTTTCCAGCTTCTTCATCTCGCTAGTACGCAACTACATCCCCAACAGCATCCGTATTATCGTGCAAATGGCGATTGTTGCTTCCTTGGTAACGCTGGTTGACCAACTGCTTCAAGCCTTTGCTTATGAGCTGTCCAAACAGCTGTCCGTATTCGTCGGCCTGATTATTACCAACTGTATCGTGATGGGCCGTGCCGAAGCATTCGCCATGAAAGAACCTCCTTTGGAGAGCTTGGTTGACGGTATCGGCAACGGCGCAGGTTACGGCATGATGTTGATCATCATCGCAACCATCCGCGAACTGATCGGCTCAGGCAAGCTCTTTGGCTACACCATTTTCCAAACCATACAAGATGGCGGCTGGTATCAAACCAACGGCTTGTTCCTGCTCGCTCCCAGCGCGTTCTTCATCATCGGTTTCTTGGTATGGGGTCTGCGCACTTGGAAACCTGAACAGGCGGAGAAATAACACATGGAACATTACTTAAGCCTCTTTGTAAAATCCGTCTTTCTGGAAAACATGGCACTTTCCTTCTTCTTAGGGATGTGTACATTTTTGGCGGTATCTAAAAAAGTATCCACCGCATTCGGTTTGGGCGTGGCTGTAACTTTCGTACTCGGCCTGTCCGTCCCAGCCAACCAACTTGTTTACTCGCTGTTGAAAGACGGCGCGCTGGTTGAAGGCGTGGACCTGACCTTCCTGAAATTCATCACCTTCATCGGCGTGATTGCCGCTTTGGTGCAGATTTTGGAAATGTTCTTGGACAAATTCGTCCCTACCCTCTACAACGCATTGGGTATCTACCTGCCTCTGATTACCGTAAACTGCGCGATTTTCGGTGCCGTATCGTTTATGGCGCAACGCGAATACAACTTCGGTGAGTCCGTTGTATACGGTTTTGGTGCAGGTCTGGGCTGGCTTTTGGCTATTGTCGCTTTGGCGGGCATTACCGAAAAAATGAAATATTCGGATGTCCCTAAAGGCCTCAAAGGCTTGGGCATTACCTTTATCGCCGCTGGCCTGATGGCAATGGCGTTTATGTCGTTCTCCGGCATCCAGTTATAAGAAAGGAATCGGCATGGAGATTATTTTAGGTATCGTGATGTTTACCGTCATCGTCTTGGTTTTGGCACTGATGATTCTGTTTGCCAAATCCAAGTTGGTGAGCGAAGGCGACATCACCATCAAAGTCAATAACGAAAAAGAGCTGACGATGCCTGCCGGCGGCAAACTGCTGGGTGCGCTTGCCAGCCAAGGCATCTTCGTTCCTTCCGCCTGCGGTGGCGGCGGCTCATGCGGTCAGTGCCGCGTTGTCGTGAAAAGCGGCGGCGGCGACATTCTGCCGACCGAGTTGTCCCACATCAGCAAACGCGAAGCGCGCGAAGGTTGCCGTCTGTCTTGTCAGGTCAACGTCAAAACCGATATGGACATCGAAGTACCTGAAGAAGTATTCGGTGTGAAAAAATGGGAATGTACTGTCATCTCCAATGACAACAAAGCAACGTTCATTAAAGAACTCAAGCTTGCCATTCCCGAAGGCGAAGAAGTTCCTTTCCGCGCCGGTGGCTACATCCAAATTGAAGCCCCTCCTCACACTGTTGCCTACAAAGATTTCGACATTCCTAAGGAATACCACGAAGACTGGGACAAATACAATCTGTGGCAATACGTTTCCAAAGTGGACGAGCCGATTTTGCGTGCCTACTCTATGGCTTCATACCCTGAAGAAAAAGGTATCATTATGCTGAACGTGCGTATCGCTACGCCTCCTCCGCGCGTACCTGATGCGCCTCCAGGACAAATGTCGTCTTATATCTGGTCGCTTAAAGCCGGTGATAAAGTAACGATTTCCGGTCCGTTTGGTGAGTTCTTTGCCAAAGATACCGATGCCGAAATGGTATTTATCGGCGGTGGTGCGGGTATGGCGCCGATGCGTTCCCACATTTTCGACCAGCTGAAACGTTTGAACTCCAAACGTAAGATTACCTTCTGGTATGGTGCCCGTTCTAAACGCGAGATGTTCTATGTCGAAGACTTCGACCAACTCGCAGCAGAATTCCCGAACTTCACATGGCACGTCGCCCTGTCCGACCCATTGCCTGAAGACAACTGGGACGGTTACACAGGCTTCATTCACAACGTGGTTTACGAAAACCACCTGAAAAACCATGAAGCACCGGAAGACTGCGAATTCTATATGTGCGGCCCTCCGATCATGAACCAGTCCGTGATCAAAATGCTCAAAGATTTGGGCGTGGAAGACGAAAACATCCTCTTGGACGATTTCGGCGGTTAACAGACAAAAAGGAAGAAACTTCGGTTTCTTCCTTTTTTATTGCCAGGCCGTCTGAAAACCATACTTTCAGACGGCCTGAACCTTTCTTTTACGATACAATAAAGGCTTCAAAAAATAATCCGCAAATCCCCTATGCCGTTTCTTTCCAATTCGTTTTACCGTCCGATAATCGGTTGCACCGTTGCCATCCTTTCCTCACTCACACTCTCTGCCTGCCAACCTGAAAAACAACAAACCATTACCCTGCAAGGCGAGACCATGGGCACGACCTATACCGTCAAATATCTTTCAGACGGCCAAGATAAACTCCCCTCCCCTGCCGAAATACAAAAACGCATTGATGACGCGCTTAAAGAAGTCAATCGGCAAATGTCTACCTACCAGACCGATTCCGAAATCAGCCAATTCAACCAGCTGCGCACCGTCAATCAGGCCATGCCCATTTCCCAAGACTTTGCCTATGTGACCGGAGAAGCCTTGCGTTTAAACAAACTGACACACGGCGCACTGGACGTAACCGTCGGCCCTTTGGTCAACCTCTGGGGATTCGGCCCGCAAAAAGAAATCACGCACGAACCGACTGCACAAGAAATCCAACATGCTTCAGAAATGGTCGGTACGGACAAACTCAAACTTTCCCAAGACGGACAGCAGCCTACACTCGCCAAAACCCATCCCGAAGTCTATTTAGACCTATCCTCCATCGCCAAAGGCTTTGGTGTGGATAAAACCGCCGCCGAACTTGAAAAACTCAATATCGGCAATTATTTGGTAGAAATCGGAGGCGAGTTGCATGGCAAAGGCCACAATGCGCAAGGCAACCCTTGGCGTATCGGCATCGAGCAGCCCAATATCGTTCAAGGCGGTGCCACCCAAATCACCATTCCATTGGACAATAAATCACTGGCTACATCCGGCGACTACCGCATTTTCCATGTTGATAAGTCAGGCCGCCGCCTTTCCCATATCATCAACCCTAAAACCAAACAACCCATCAGCCACAACCTTGCTTCCATCAGCGTAGTAGCTGAAAACGCCACACTTGCAGACGGCCTTTCAACCGGATTGTTCGTCCTCGGAGAAACTGAAGCACTTAAACTTGCCGAGCAAGAAAATCTCGCCGTTTTCCTTATCATCCGGACCCCGCAAGGCGGCTACCATACTAAAATGTCCAGCGCATTCAAGAAATTATTAAACTAATCTTCAGGAATACACACATGAAAACCCTTCTTCTGACTTTCGGCATTTTTATCATTGTCATCCTCGGCATGGCAGTCGGCTATATTTTCTCCAAACGCACCATCAAAGGCAGCTGCGGCGGCATTTCCTCTCTCGGCATGAAGAAAATGTGCGATTGCGACACGCCGTGCGATACCTTGCAAAAAGAGCTGGATAAAAAACAACATTCCGACAATCAAGGCATCAAGGTTGATCATTAAGTTGTTATTGAATGTTTATTCATGATTTAAGACTACTTATCCCCTATCAGGCCGTCTGAAAAATAAAAGAGCGTAATCCCAATGGATACACGCTCTTTTATTTTGCTTCTTCCAAAGCAATCCAAAAATATCTTGCACACCCGTTTAAATCAAAACCGCTCCAAACCAATCATGAAACAAAAAGAAAAGCTCCTGCAAAACAGGAGCTTTTTCTTGGAAGAAACCGGATTATTTCAATTTAGTTTCTTTGTAAATAACGTGTTTACGGGCTACTGGGTCAAATTTTTTGATTTCCAGTTTGCCAGGCATAGTACGTTTGTTTTTAGTAGTTGTGTAGAAGTGACCAGTACCAGCACTGGACTCCAGTTTGATTTTATCGCGCATTGCAGTAATCCTTAATTAATGGTGTTTAAATTAAGCTTCGCCGCGAGCACGCAAATCAGCCAATACGACATCAATGCCTACTTTATCGATGGTGCGCAATGCAGCGTTAGAAACGCGCAGGCGAACCCAGCGGTTTTCACTTTCTACCCAGAAACGACGTGATTGCAAGTTAGGCAAAAAACGACGTTTGGTTTTGTTGTTGGCGTGTGATACGTTATTGCCAGACATCGGGCGCTTACCGGTCACTTTGCAAACTCGTGCCATGGTTAGTCTCCAAACTTCTAAAATAGTAAAACGCGATTTATACCACGAAATCCGCCTTCAGTTCAAGTCGTTTACTGAAAAAACGGGATTTGTGGAAATAAATCTTCTCAATATGTTGCATCTGCGAAACGGTATTTCGCAAAGCCTTAACTTTTCAATTATAACGGATTTCTTTGAAAAAATCATCTGTCGTTTATGTGGTCGGCGAAATAAACAGGCCGTCTGAACATTTCAGACGGCCTGTTTATTGTCATGCTTTTTTCTTCAGCGCCGCATTCAAAATGCAGCCGAGTATAAAGCAGGCTAAAGAGGGAACAACCCACCCTAAACCGATATTGTAAAACGGCAATGCGCGCTCGATGGCAGCCGCGGTTTCGGCATCAAATCCAAACGCGGCCTTATAGGCATCGAGCAAGCCGACCATAAGAGCCGCCATCATGGTACAGAAATAGACAATACGGCCGCCGCCAAACAGTTTATCTGTCAAGGTCAGCAAAATGATGACGATGGTCAGCGGATACAACAGCATCAACATAGGGATGGAAAACTGCAAAATCGCTGACAGGCCTTTGTTGGCCAACAGGATAGACACCACCGTATTCAGTATCACAAAGATTTTATAAGAAATACCCGGGCAAAGACGGTTGAAATATTCGGCGCATGAAGTAATCAAGCCAACCGCCGTACTCAGACAGGCAAGCAGCACCATGACGCCAAGCAACACAATACCGGCTGTACCGAAATAGTGCTGTGCGGTTTTAGACAAAACCGACGCGCCGTTTTCCTGCAAGCCGATACCGGCCACACCTGTCGCGCCCATATAGCCGATAAACAGGTAAACCACTGCCAAACAAGAAGCCGCCAACACACCGGAAATCGTCGTTGTCTTCAGCAAGTCCGTACGGTTGTCCACGCCCATGGCGCGAACGGCATCGATAACGATAATGGCAAACACCAGCGAAGCCAGCGCGTCCATGGTGCCGTAGCCTTCCAAAATACCTTTAACCAACGGATGAGTAGCAAAATCGCCTTGCGCCGCCTGCGGCATACCCATCGGGTTAATAGCGGCATAGCCGACCAATATCGCAATTGCCAGCAACAAAACGGGCGTAAGGATTTTACCGATACGGTCAACCAGCTTACCCGGAGAAATCGACAGCCAATAAGTCATGCCGAAAAACACCAGGCTGAATACGGCCAATGCGATGTTTTTCCAAGATTCATCAATGAAAGG
>NZ_CATNVN010000071.1:0-8960 GCF_951230505.1 uncultured Neisseria sp. | reverse complement strand
TGTTCAGATAGTCGGCAATTTCTTCCGGAGCCGTAATTTCGGTTTCGGCTTGCAATGAAGAACCGACGGTTTTATCCGTACGCAGAGGCTCGATGGCGGCAGTTACCGCTTCGCGTGCTTCGCGGATTGCCGTCCATTTTTTCACCAATTCGGCTTCGGCTTTTTCATTGATAGACGGGAACTCATGCCATGTGTGGAAGAGGACGCTGTCTTCTTCGCCGCCACCGATGATGTCCCATGCTTCCTCGCCGGTGAAGCACAAAATCGGAGCAATCAGCAGAACCAAACTGCGTGTGATGTGATACAGGGCAGTTTGCGCGCTGCGGCGTGCATGGCTGTCTGCTTTGGTGGTGTAGAGGCGATCTTTCAGGATATCGAGGTAAAACGCGCCCAAGTCTTCCGAGCAGAAAGAAACAATGTCTTTTACGGCAAAGTGGAAGGCATAACGCGGATAGTAATCGCCTGCCAGACGCTCTTGCAGCTGACGCGCCAATACCACGGCGTAGCGGTCAATTTCCACCATGTCTGCCTGTTGCACGGCATCTTCAATAGGATTGAAGTCGCTGAGGTTGGCAAACAGGAAGCTCAAGGTGTTGCGGATACGGCGGTAGCTTTCGGTTACACGTTTGAGGATTTCTTTGGAAATCGCCAATTCACCGCTGTAATCGGTGGATGCCGCCCATAGGCGCAGGATATCTGCACCGAATTCGTTGTAGACTTCTTGAGGCGCGACGACGTTGCCGATGGATTTCGACATTTTGCGGCCGTTTTGGTCAACCACAAAACCGTGGGTCAACAGCTGTTTGTATGGTGCACGACCCATTGATGAGGCGCAACCGGTCAACATGGAGGATTGGAACCAGCCGCGGTGTTGGTCGCTGCCTTCGAGGTACAAGTCAGCCGGCCATTCCAATTCTTCGCGTTGTTTCAAGACGGAATAATGGGTCGAGCCGGAGTCGAACCATACATCCATGGTATCGGAAAGTTTGTCGTAATTTTCACAATCTTCCGCGCTCAAGAGTTCGCCCTTATCAAGAGAGAACCATGCTTCGATGCCTTTTTCTTCGATTTTTTGGGCAACTTTTTCCAACAACTCAGCAGAGTTTGGATGCAGCTCACCGGTTTCTTTGTGAACAAAGAAAGTCATCGGCGTGCCCCAGTAGCGTTGGCGTGAAACCACCCAGTCAGGACGGCCTTCAATCATGGCTTCCAAACGCGCACGACCCCATGATGGGAAGAATTCGGTGTCATCAACGGCTTTGATGGCTTTGTCGCGCAGGGTTTTACCATCGGCACCGGCTTTGTCCATACCGACAAACCATTGACCTGTCGCGCGGTAAATCAGCGGCGTTTTGTGACGCCAGCAGTGTGCGTAGCTGTGTTCGATTTTGCTGCTTGCCAAAAGGTTGCCGGTTTCTTCCAACCATTGCAGGATGACGGGGTTGGCTTCCCAAACGCGCATACCAGCAACACGAGGTGTTTCGCTGATGTATTTGCCTTCGGCATTTACAGGGTTGTAAAGCTCAATGCCGTATTTATTGCAGACAGCGTAGTCTTCCAGACCATGCGCAGGCGCAGTATGCACCAAGCCGGTACCGGCATCGGTGGTCACATGGTCGCCGTTGAGCATGGGAATATCGCGTTCGAGGAACGGATGATTCATGTGCAGGTTTTCCAGCTTGTCGCCGGTGGTTTCGGCAAGAATAGCAATGCCGTCTGAAAAACCGTAACGTTTGAGCGCGTCTTCTGCCAAATCTTTGGCCAACACCAATTTGCCTTTAGGTGTATCAATCAGTTGATACACCACGTCTGCACCAGCTGAAACAGCTTGGCTCGCAGGCAAAGTCCAAGGCGTGGTTGTCCAGATAACGGCAAACGCTTTGCCTTCAATACTTGCCAAACCGAATGCGGCGGCAAGCGCGGCAGTATCTTTAAATGGATAGCCCACGTCAATCGCAGGTGATATTTTGTCTTTATATTCCACTTCGGCTTCGGCCAATGAAGAGCCGCAGTCCAAGCAGAATTGAACCGGTTTCGCGCCGCGGTAGAGATAGCCGGATTTGTAGATTTCGCCGAGCATACGCACGGTATCGGCTTCGGTTTTGAAATCCATGGTCAAGTAAGAATTGTCCCAGTCGCCCAACACGCCCAAGCGGATAAAGTCTTTTTTCTGGCGGGCAATCTGTTCGGCAGCGTATTCGCGGCACAATTCGCGGAAACGGGCTTTAGGCATGTCTTTGCCGTGCAGCTTTTCTACCATCACTTCGATAGGCAAACCGTGGCAGTCCCAACCCGGTACATAAGGCGCGTCAAAACCGGCTTGGGTTTTGCTGCGGATAATGATGTCTTTGAGAATTTTATTGACGGCATGACCGATGTGGATGTCGCCGTTGGCATACGGAGGACCGTCGTGCAAAATGAATTTCGGGCGGCCTTTGGCAATTTCGCGCAGTTTTTGGTAGCGTTTTTGCTCGTACCAGCTTTTCAGCCATGCAGGCTCGCGCTTGGCAAGATTGCCGCGCATTGGAAACGGGCTCTCGAGCAGGTTTACGGTTTTACTGTAATCGGTCATTTTTTGATCTCTATTGTTGCGGTATTTCGGTTTCAGACGGCCTGATTGCTCATTTTAAAAAGAACAGGCCGTCTGAAAAAATTCAAAGGACTTATTGTAGCCCAATTGTCTTGATTTTATAAGCTTCTAGAAGCGTTTCTATGCTTCCCAAACCCTCGCATCTTCCATATCTTGCAAAATTTGGGTTTTCAATGCTTCGATACTCTCAAATTTTTTCTCGTCACGCAGTTTGTGCAGGAAACGGACGAAGATGCGTTGGCCGTACAAATCGCCGTTGAAATCGAACAGGTGGACTTCCAACTTTTGCGAACGATTGTTGCTGACAGTGGGGTTAAAACCAAAACTGGCCACGCCTCGGCGCGTACCGAATGCGCCGTCAGCTTCAACGACAAATACGCCGCTTAACGCATAATGATACGGGGGAAGCTGAACATTGGCGGTAGGCGCATTGATGGTGCGGCCGAGTTTTTGCCCGTGTTTGACCTTGCCGCTTAACACGTAATCATGGCCCAACAGTCTTTTGGCGTATTCCAACTTGCCGTCTGAAAGGGCTTGGCGGACGGCGGTACTGCTGGTACGGATGTCTTCAACGATAACGGACGGCGTGCGTTCGGTTTGCATATCGGGCTGTTGAGCCAAGAGTTCAAAACAACCTTCACGGCCGGCACCGAAACGGAAATCGTCGCCAATCAGCAGATACCGCGTATTGAGCGTTTGGCGCAAAAGCTGGTCGATAAACGCCTGTGCGCTCATATCGGAGAAAGCTTGGTTAAAACGCAAGACCCAAACGGCATCTACACAGCCGGTTTCACGCAAAAGACGCAATTTGGTACGTAGCGGACTGATGCGGTAAGGCAGCTTTTTCCCGGCTTTGCGCGCAAAAAATTCTTTGGGCTGAGGCTCAAAAACAACAACGACAACAGGCAGACCGCGCTGGTCTGCCTCTCGTTTGAGTTTTTGTAGAATGTGTTTGTGCCCGAGGTGTACGCCGTCGAAGTTGCCGATGGTTACGGCGGCTCCTTGCGGAAATTTGGGCGCGTGTCGCTGTCCAAGCCAGATGTTCATGGGTGGTGGGTATTGTGTTTGAATAGGCGGCTATTGTAAACGTTATTGCCGTTTCAATAAACCTTAAGCCGTCTGGAACCAATAAATATATGCTTTCAGATAAATATATGCTTTCAGACGGCCCTAAAGTTTATTAATACCTTACCACCACCAAGGATAACGGCCAAACGGATAGCCCCAATCGTCGTAATAGCGATAGTAACGGGCTTCGCGCAGCTGTTCTTGGGAAATATAGTTTTGCCATGCCATTTTGTAGCAGGCTTGGAACATCGGATCGGAAACTTTGTCGATATATTTGAGGCGGAAGGCTTTTTGTTCCGCGGTTGCGGCACCGGGTTTGCCTTCTTCGTCAAATTTGCGGCGGATCAGCGCGGCAGTTTCCTGATCGCATTGGGCGGCAAGATTGACTTGAAGATCCTGCTCATAACGTTTCTGTGCTTGGGCGCGTGCGGCTTTTTGCTCGGGTGTGGTGGCGCAGGCGGCCAGCAATGCAACGGAGCCAAACAATAAGGTCAGACGGATAGGATTCATCGGATGTTTCCTTATGTTCATATCTTTCTATTAATGTACGCCCTCATTGTGTAATGGGCAAGTGTGGCAACTTGGGAACACTTTAGATTATTTGTTTTTAGCAGCAGGCAGTTGCATATAAAATACACTCTGTATGAATGTTTAACTCCAAACCCACTCAATGAACGCTGACAAACCGCCCCACTCCTACCGATTGCGCCACCACAGGCAACACACGCCGCCGTTTTGGCAGGCGGATCGCCCGTATCTGCACGAACACAATATTTCCGATGCCCGTTTCAGACGGCTGGGCTACATCATGGCCTTTCTTGCCGGTGCGATTAATGCCGGCGGTTACTTCGCATTCTCACGTTATACCTCCCACGTTACCGGCTCAATGTCGCTGTTGGCAGATGTTTTGTATCTTCAAGAGTGGAGTGTGGCCATTATTGCCACGATTAGCGTGTTGTGTTTTGTTGCCGGAGCCGCGCATTCGGGCTGGGTGATTTTATGGACGCAGCAGATGCGTTTCCGTGGCAGCTTTGGGTTTTCCATGTGGCTGGAAGCAGTTTATCTGTTGATATTCGGTTGGTTCGGTATTGCCGCGATGGAATGGGATTTTGGCGGCTCTGATTTTATTATGCCGTCTTTAGCATTGTTTTTATTGTGTTTTATTATGGGTATGCACAATACGGTTATCACGCTTCTTTCCGGCGGTGCCATCCGCTCCACCCACATGACCGGCACGGCGACCGACTTAGGCATTGAAATTTCACGCGCGCTTTATTATTCCAAACAACATCATCCGCGCCTGCCGCACGTCCGCGTCAACAAACCGAAAATGTGGCTTTTAAGCGGCTTGATGCTGTCGTTTTTGCTGGGCGGCGTGGTTGGCGTATGGGGTTATCATTTGGTCGGCCATCATTTCGCCCTGCCCGTTTCCGCCGTTTTGTTCATATTGGGTGCAGGCTCGGTGGGATACGATGTCAAAGTCAGATTGAAATGGGCATTTGTCAGCTGGTATCGCCGTAAAAAGAAAAACCGGAAAAAATCGTAAAGAAACTTACTTTTCATCTGACTGCAAAACAACCAAATAGTCAGAAAAATGCAGAAATGTTTCAGTATTATGTTAACTGGCAAATATTTGCGTAATATCGGGTTAAACCCGTTCTTTTGCGTTTCAGATATTCGGTATCATTAATTCGTAATGACCCACGCGGTTTTTATTCATTTTTTCAGACGGCTTAAGCCGTCATCTAAAAAGAGGATACGACATGAAATTCTTGAAACCCCTGACCGTTATTGCTACTGCAATTCCTTTGGCACTTACCGGCTGTGTAACTGATCCTGTTACCGGCCAACAATCCGCCAGCAAAACCGCTATGTACGGTTTGGGCGGTGCGGCTGTTTGCGGCATCGTTGGTGCACTGACCCACGGCGGTAAAGGCGCGCGCAACTCCGCATTGGCTTGTGGTGCAGTAGGTGCCGGTATCGGCGGTTACATGGACTACCAAGAGAAAAAACTGCGTCAAAGTTTGGCCAACACCAACATCGAAGTTGAACGTCAAGGCAACCAAATCAAACTGGTTATGCCTGAAAACGTAACCTTCGCCACCGGCAGCGCCGCCCTGAGCGGCCATGCTCAAAGCGCCTTGTCTGCCGCTGCGCAAACTTTGGTTCAATATCCTGACACCACTTTGACCATCAACGGCCACACCGACAACACCGGTAACGACGCCATCAACGAGCCATTGTCTCGCAACCGCGCCGAATCTGTTGCCACCTTCCTGCAATCCCGCGGCGTAAGCAGCACCCGTTTGAGCACTTTCGGTTACGGCTCCCGTCAACCCATCGCCTCCAACGCTACTGTTGAAGGCCGCGCACAAAACCGCCGCGTTGAAATCTTGATCAACCCAGACCAACGCGCCATTGATGCCGCTAAAAAACAAATGTAATCCGACATCTGTCTGATTCCCATACTTAAGGCCGTCTGAAATTTCAGACGGCCTTTTTCTTTGTAGATTTTGTTTGCAATTTCTCCTCCTCAATCCAACCCATCATAAAATTTATTCCTTTATTAACAAGACTTTTCAATTTTTTCTTTAAAAAAACTGTATTAATACTCTAATTTTTACACTAACTTAGAGTATAATTCCTAAAATTTTAAAAACACGCCCCATGCCGTCTGAAAAACGGCGGCGAAAAACACACTTATTTATATACACATCAGCCCGTTATCCAGTCCATTTCATAGGATTTCAGACGGCACCATCCAGAATCTATGAAGGAGCATCCATGCAAAACAACTTTGACCCATTGACTATCCGTGGCAAATCACTGATTCCTGTCGTTCAAGGCGGTATGGGTGTAGGCGTTTCCGCATCAAAACTCTCCAGCGCGGTTGCACGCGAAAACGGCGTAGGTACCATCGCCAGCGTCGATTTGCGTCACTTGCACGAAGATTTGCTGGCCGAATCAAAAATCGATTCCAGCGAAGAAAAATACACCCGCCTCAACTGCATCGCGCTTGACCGTGAAATCAAAAAAGCCAAAGCCGATTCAGAAGGCAAAGGCATGATTGCCGTCAACGTCATGAAAGCCGTAAAAGACCATGCCGCCTACGTCCGTCAGGCCTGCGAATCCGGTGCAGACGCGATTGTGATGGGTGCAGGTTTGCCTTTGGACTTGCCGGAAATGACCGAAGGCTACCACAAAGATGTCGCCCTTTTCCCTATTTTGTCTGAATCACGCGGTATCAATATCGTTTTGAAACGTTGGATGAAAAAAGGCATCTTGCCCGATGCCATCGTTATTGAACACCCAGCCCACGCAGCCGGCCACTTGGGTGCGGCAACAGTTGACGGCGTGAACGATGCCAAATTCGAGTTCAAACGCGTTATTGAAGAAACGTTTGAAGTATTCAAAAACTTGGGCTTGGAAAGCGAAAAAATCCCATTGATACTCGCCGGCGGCATGGCAAACTTTGAAAAAGTCAAAACAGCCTTGAAAAACTGGGGGGCGTCCGCCGTTCAAATCGGTACCGCGTTTGCCGTGACCGAAGAAGGCGATGCCCACATCAACTTCAAGAAAACGCTGGCCGGTGCGGAAACCGAAAAAGTGGTTGAATTCATGTCTGTTGCCGGTTTGCCTGCACGCGGCGTGCGCACCAAATTCCTCGACAGCTACATCAAACGCGAGGCCAAATTGCAAGCCAATGCCAAAAACGATCCGCGCCGTTGCACACAAGGCCTGAACTGCCTGACCAGCTGCGGCTTGCGCGACGGTTTGGCTAAAGCCGGTCAATTCTGTATCGATATCCAACTTTCAGCCGCATTCCGCGGTGAAGTCGATAAAGGCCTGTTTTTCCGCGGCAAAGACCCATTGCCGTTTGGCAACGCTATCCGTACAGTTCAAGAAACCATTCATTATCTCTTGAACGGTTCCCTGCCCGTCGTCCCTACCAAATAAACGCATCAATATTCAAAAGGCCGTCTGAAAACATTTAACCCTGTTTTCAGACGGCCTTTTTGTCCCAATCTATCTAAAAAATGCTAAGATTGTTGCCTGAATTTATCCGGCAGAAACATCATGAACCCATTATTAAACCATCTCAAACCCTATCCTTTCGCCCGCCTGCGTGAAGCCATGCAAGGCATTGACGCACCCACAGGCGTAACGCCCATTCATCTGCAAATCGGCGAGCCGAAACACCCGACGCCCAAAGTCATCACCGATGCGCTGACCGCCTCCCTGCACGAACTGGAAAAATATCCGCTGACCATAGGTCTGCCCGAACTGCGCCAAGCCTGCGCCGAATGGGTTGCCCGCCGTTATGATGGTTTGAGCCTCAATCCCGACAATGAAATCCTGCCCGTATTGGGCAGCCGGGAAGCTTTGTTCTCTTTTATCCAAACCGTTTTAAATCCGGCTTCAGACGGCCCCAAACCGGTCGTTATCAGCCCCAATCCGTTCTATCAAATTTACGAAGGCGCGACTATTTTGGGCGGTGGCGAAATCCATTTTGCCAACTGTCCTGCGCCCAGCTTCAATCCCGATTGGAGCAGCCTGCCCGAAGACGTATGGCAACGCACCAAAGTCCTGATTGTCTGCTCGCCCAACAACCCAAGCGGCAGCGTCCTGCAATTAGAAGACTGGAAAGAAATTTTTGATTTGCAAGACAAATACGGCTTCGTTATCGCCTCTGACGAATGCTATTCCGAAATCTATTTTGACGACAACAAACCAATCGGCGGCCTGCAGGCTGCGGCGCAATTAGGACGCGGTACACGCAACATTATTATGTTCACCAGCCTGTCCAAACGCTCCAACGTCCCCGGTTTGCGTTCTGGCTTTGTCGCAGGCGATGCCGAGTTGCTCAAAAACTTCCTGCTCTACCGCACCTACCACGGCAGCGCGATGAGCATTCCCGTCCAACGCGCCAGCATTGCCGCTTGGAACGATGAAGAACACGTCATTGACAACCGCCGCCTCTACCAAGAAAAATTCGACCGCGTCATCCCTATTTTGCAACAGGCGTTTGATGTCAAACTGCCTGACGCGTCGTTCTACATTTGGCTGAAAGTTCCCGATGGCGACGACTTGGCATTCACGCACAACCTGTGGCAGAAAGCCGCTATCCAAGTGTTGCCCGGCCGCTTCCTCGCCCGCGATACCGAGCAAGGCAATCCGGGCGAAGGCTACGTCCGCATCGCTTTGGTTGCCGATGTAGAAAGCTGTGTTAAAGCGGCTGAAACCATGGTTGCTTTATACCGCCGATAAAACAAAGGCCGTCTGAAATTTCAGACGGCCTTTT
>NZ_CATNVN010000070.1:0-9021 GCF_951230505.1 uncultured Neisseria sp. | reverse complement strand
CCGGCAACGGGAATAACCGCGGTATGGCGGATGGCGCCATTGGTATAAACCGCGATGTCGGTTGTACCGCCACCGATATCGATGACGCACACGCCCAAATCTTTTTCGTCTTCAGTCAAAACGGCGTGACCGCTTGCCAAAGGCTGAAGCATGATTTGATCCATTTGCAGACCACAGCGTTGGATACATTTTTGGATATTTTGCAAAGCAGTGTTCGCACCGGTAATGATATGTACACGGGTGTCCAAACGCACGCCGCTCATGCCGATAGGCTCTTTCACACCGGGTTGGTTGTCGATGATGTACTCTTGAACCACGGTATGCAAGATGTTGTGATCAGGCGGAATATTGATGGCTTTGGCTGTTTCGATGGCACGATCGATGTCGGCTTGCGATACTTCGCCATCTTTAATTTTGACCACGCCTTGTGAGTTCAGGCTGCGGATATGGTTACCGGCAATACCGGTGACAACATGGGAAATTTTGGTATCTGCCATCAACTCGGCATCTTCTACCGCCTGACGAATGGCTTGCGCAGTAGCGTCGATATTGGTCACCATACCTGCACGCAGGCCGCGTGAAGGGCTTTGGCCCAAGCCGACAATGTGAATTTCATTATCTTCCCGAATCTCGCCGATTAAGGCGATGACCTTGGACGTACCAATGTCTAAGGCACTGATATATTTATTTTGTTGTTGTTCCATAATTGCTCGTTCGCTATGTTGTCTGACTGACGGTTTGATTATTTTTGAAACAAGATTGCTTCACGTCTAATCGGCTATTCACTGTCGGAAGGATTTTCAGACGGCCTGTAACGGACTGAAAAACCATCCTTATAACGCATATCGACATACTCGATACGACTTTGTTTTTTACGCAGCAACGATGGCCAAATCTGGGCAAACTGCTGCAAACGTTTGATTTCATTTTCACGCCCCAAACGCACGGTAATGCCGTTGTTCAATACAAGCAGCCATGCCGACCGCGGCGTGTAGATCAATTCTTTGATGGTCAGTTTCAACGGACTCAAAATACCGGAAAAGTCCGCATAATGTTTGACCATGTCTTTGCCTGTCCCCTGCTGCCCTTCAAATATAGGCAGGTCCTGTTTCAGGCTTGCGGCAAACACATTGCCCTTACTGTCGACCAAGCCGCCAGCGCGCCAATGCGCAACCGGCACGCGCTCGGTCAGGATAATTTCCACTGTTTCCGGAAAACGGCGGCGTACCATTGCCGAGTCAATCCAAGGCAACTCCTGAAAAGCGGCCTGTGCCGAATCAATATCGGCGCGGAACATATTACCCCTGATATGCTCTCGTGCAACAGTTTGCAATTCTTTGCCGGAAGCATATTTCAGCTTGCCCTGAATGGCAATCTGTTTCACAGGAAAATATTTGGAATTGTAAAGCCAAGCTATGCCCGAACCTATCAGTAGAAAGGCCATCAGCAACAATAGCCGGCGGGTCAGCCGACCCAGTGCGCCTGCATCATCCCACATGAGCGGTCTTCAAAATCTCAATACATAAATCAGCAAAATCTACGCCGGTATGGGCTGCAGATTTTGGCACCAAACTGTGGCTGGTCATGCCGGGCAAGGTATTGATTTCCAAAAGATACAACTTACCGTCCGTATCTTTCAGGAAGTCCACGCGCGAACAGCCGTCCGCACCAATTGCCTGCGCGCCACGCACGGCGAGTTCGCGCATCAGGTTTTCCTCATCCTCGCTCAAATCTTCCGATGGGCATTGATAAACCGTATCGTCGCGGTTGTATTTAGCCTCGTAGTCGTAAAACTCAGTAGCCGGAATAATATGAATGCTCGGCAGGCCTTTGCCGTTCAATACCGGGCAAGAATACTCGCCGCCGCCGATAAAGCGTTCGGCAATAATTTCACCCTGCAAATGTTTCAATTCTTCGTAAACGCTTTTCAGACGACCTTTTTCTTTGACTTTTACCACACCGACGCTGCTACCTTCTGCGGCGGGTTTCACAAACATCGGCAGGCCCAATTTTTCTTCAACAGCATCAAAGTCGCTGTCGTCATGCAATACAGCAAACTCAGGAACAGGCAAGCCCACGGCCTGCCAAATCAGTTTGCAACGGTATTTGTCCATACCCAGCGCGGAAGCGGCCACACCGCTGCCGGTGTAAGGAATACCCATCAGTTCCAACGCGCCTTGAACCGCGCCATCTTCGCCGAAAGTACCGTGCAGAATATTGAAGGCCGTCTGAAAACCTTGTGTTTTCAATTCAGACAACGGGGTTTCTTTGGGGTCGAACGCATGGGCATCGACGCCTTTGCTTTTCAAGGCAGCCAAAATAGCGGCGCCGCTGTCCAGAGAAACTTCGCGCTCGCTGGAGAAGCCGCCCATCAATACGGCCACTTTGCCAAAATACTGCATAATTTCTACTTTCTTAAATACTGATACAGGCCGTCTGAAATATTGTTCAGACGACCTATGTGTCCTCAAAGGCAAATATGCCTGTTTATTATGATTGTTTCGACAATTCCACCAATGCAGACGGAACGCGGTTGATGCTGCCGGCACCCATATTCAACACGACATCGCCGTCTTGCAAAACATTCAGCAGCATTTGCGGCAGGTCGGCAACATTTTCGCAGTAAATCGGCTCAAGTTTGCCCAATACGCGGATGGCGCGCGCCAAGGCGCGGGAATCGGCTGCGGCAATCGGCTCTTCACCTGCGGCATAAACTTCGGTCAACACCAGCGCATCGACGGTATTGAGGACTTTGGTGAAATCTTCGAACAAATCACGTGTGCGAGTATAGCGGTGTGGTTGGAAAGCCAAGACCAAACGTTTTTCAGGGTATGCGCCGCGTGCGGCGGCCAGAGTTGCCGCCATTTCGACAGGATGGTGGCCATAATCGTCCACCAGCAGCGCAGTTCCGCCGTTTGGCAATTTGATGTCGCCATATTTTTGGAAGCGGCGACCGACACCTTCAAAGCCGAGCAAGCCTTTTTGGATGGCTTCAACTGATGCTCCAACTTCCAGCGCAACACCGATAGCCGCTAACGCATTAAGAACGTTGTGGCGGCCGGGCATATTCAAAACAACCTCAAACGGCTCTTGCTCATGTCCTTTCATTTGGACATGAACGGTAAATTTCATTTGCGCGCCGATGTTTTCGATGTCGGTTGCGTAGATATCGGCGGTATCGTCCAAGCCATAAGTGGCGTAAGGCTTGCTCACTTTGGGCAAAATCGCACGGACGTGTTCACTGTCGATACACAAGAAGGCCTTACCGTAAAACGGCATACGGTGGATGAAATCCACAAACGCCTGATGCAGTTTCTCAACGCTGTGGCCGTAAGTGTCCATGTGGTCTTCGTCGATATTGGTCACGACGGACATAATCGGCGTCAGATACAGGAAAGAAGCATCGGATTCGTCGGCTTCGGCAACAATGTATTCACCTTTACCCAAGCGGGCGTTGGTACCTGCGGCGTTGAGCTTGCCGCCGATAACGAAAGTCGGGTCAAGTCCTGCCGCGCCGAGAATAGAAGCAGTTAGACTGGTGGTTGTGGTTTTGCCGTGCGTACCGGCAATGGCGATACCATCGCGGAAGCGCATCAATTCTGCCAACATCAACGCGCGCGGAATGACGGGGATTTGCTGTTCCAACGCGGCAACGACTTCGGGATTGTCTTTTTTGACGGCAGTAGAGGTAACAACTACGTCGGCGCCATTGACGTGTTCGGCAGTATGACCTGGGTAAACTTGGATGCCGAGAGCGCTCAAATGCTCAGTAACGGCATTACGCGCCTGATCCGAACCGGAAACTTTAAAGCCCAAATTGTGTAAAACTTCGGCAATACCGCTCATGCCGACGCCGCCGATTCCGACAAAATGGATGTTGGTCACTCGATTTTTCATCATAACGTTGCGTTCCGGTTGGTTTTTAGTGCGTAAAGGCGTTATTTTAAAGGGCTATCCGCTTCTGCGCTATGCTTTTATTGTAAAGGAATTTTAACAAAAGCAATAAAGGCCGTCTGAAACGCCGTTAATTAACTTTTCAGACGGCCTTGAACAAAGTCTGCCTGCTTATTCGGTACAAGATATGGCAATTTCCGCCACATCGTCCGCACTGTGCGGTAACGCCAAGGTACGGGCATTTTTCGCCCATTTCAGGCATTTTTCACGGTTTAATCCACCGAGGATTTCAGCCAGTTTTTCTGCCGTCAGTTGAGTTTGCGGCAGCAGCAAACCGGCTTCGGCCTGCACCATAAAACGCGCATTGGCTGTTTGGTGGTCATCTACCGCATGCGGATACGGCACCAGCAACGCACCCAAACCGGCAGCAGTCAGCTCGGCAATCGTCAGCGCGCCGGCACGGCAAATTACCAAATCAGCATCGCGGTAGGCGGATACCATATCGGTAATAAATTCCACGCACTCGGCTTGCACACCCAACGCATCGTAATCCGCCTGCAGGTTGCCCAATTTATTGCGTCCGGACTGATGATACATTTGCGGACGGGCAGCCTCAGGCAATAATGCCAAAGCTTGCGGAACGGTTTTGTTCAACACATCCGCACCCAAACTGCCGCCCACCACCAAAACTTTCAGACGGCCTTGACGGTTTTCAAAGCGTTCTTCAGGAACAGGCAATGCCGCAATATCGGCACGGACAGGATTACCCACCAATCCGCCTTCATGTTGAAAGGCTTTGGGGAAAGCATACAGAACACGTTTTGCCCAGCGCGACAGTTGGCGGTTGGATAAACCGGCTACGGCGTTTTGCTCGTGAATCACAATCGGCACACCGGAAATTTTTGCCGCCAAGCCACCGGGGAAAGTAACAAAACCGCCAAAACCGATAACGCACTCGACACGGTGTTTCTTAATAATCTGTTGCGCCGCACGGACGGTTTTATACAGCGTAAACGGCAACATCAGCTTGCGCTTGATTCCGTTGCCGCGTATGCCTTTAATGGCCAGCGTTTCCAAGCGTATGCCGTATTGCGGCACGATACGCTCTTCCATCGAATCCTGACTGCCCAGCCAAATCACATGATGGCCGCGCTTTTGCAGCGACTCGGCAACCGCCAATGCAGGGAAAATATGGCCGCCCGTACCGCCGGCCATCAGCATAAAAGTTTTACCGCTCATGGTTTTACTCCACCGAATAACCGCGCATTTTTTGGCGGTTTTCATAATCAATGCGCAATAACAAAGTAATGCACACCAGCATGATAAAGACAGCCGAACCACCGTAAGACATAAACGGCAAAGTCAGGCCTTTAGTAGGCAGGATACCGATGTTTACACCGATATTGAAGAAACTTTGAATACCAATCCAAATACCGATACCGTTGGCAATATACGCACTGAACATCAAGCCCGAATCACGCGCCTGCTTGCCGATGGAAAACGCACGCCACACCAGCCAGCCGTAGCAGAACACCAAAACCAGCATCCCGACAAAGCCAAATTCCTCGCCAATAACGGCAAAAATAAAGTCCGTATGCGCTTCAGGCAGATAGAAACGTTTTTCCAAACTCGCACCCAAGCCCTCGCCAAACCAGCCGCCGCGCGCAATCGCCATCAAGGAATGCGTCAGCTGATAGCCTTTACCCAAAGGATCGCTCCAAGGGTCCAAAAACGCTGCCACACGCGCCATACGGTAAGGCGCAGCCAAAATCAACAAGCCCATACCGCTCACAACGGTCGCCACCAATACGGCAAAATACTTCCACGGAAAGCCTGCCAAAAACAGCATACCCATGGTAATCACGACAATCACGACAAACGAGCCAAAGTCCGGCTGACCCATAATCAAAACCAAACCGACCGCCACCAACATAATCGGCAGAATCAAGGTCTTAAACTTGCGGAAGCGTTCCTTTACCCTTACCCAAGCTTCACTTTTAAAGGGGCTGCACACCAAATCGCCAATACCGGTAAACAAAGACGACCAACCCAAAGAATCCAAATCACGCAACATTTCTTCACGGCGCGTAAACAGGCTGGACAAATACAAGACCGTCGCCAATTTGAAAAATTCAGTCGGTTGCAAATTGAGCGGTCCGATATGAATCCAGCGCGTCGCACCGTTAATCTCGCGGCCGACAAACAAAACCAGCAACAACAGCAAACCTGAAACAGCAAAATAAAACGGAATAATCCGCCGCCAGAAGCTCATCTTCAGCAGGAAAAGCGGCAAGCATATAGCCACCGTAAACAGGATAAACATTGCCTGCTTAGACACAAAAGAAAACTGGCTGCCCCCTTCCGATGCCGCATACGCAATAGAAGCCGAATAAATCATAATCAGGCTGAAGACCGTCATTAAGACGACCATCCACAAGAGAGAAACATCAAACTTCCGACCATCGCGCGCAATCGGCCGGTCAAGCATTTTGGAAAGACTAATCATGAAAACATCCGTAACGGCTTGAATAAAATATTCAGACGGCCTGCTAATGGGCAAGAGGCCGTCTGAAAAAATGAATTAACGTTATTTTAAAGGTTTATTTCCAAACCAACAATTCAGAATCTACGGTTAGAAAAGAGAAAACGTGTTGACCTATCCTTAGGAAGGATTGGCGGCTTATTTTAGATAAAAATCTCAGTATCAAGTCCCCTGCCCTACCGAGCTTTTCAGACGGCCTGACAAGCAATCGACTACCCGTTCCAACCTGCCCATCACTTCAACAGACATAAAACCTACGGCAGAATCTCAATTTCCGCATTGTGTTTCACACTGCGGTAGAGTTCGTCGACTTCCTCGTCCGTTACCGCAATGCAGCCGTTGGTCCAGTCTTTTTGCAGGTGTTTTTTACCGATAAAACCCCAGCCGTTTTTTATGCCGTGGATTTTAATCAACCCGCCCGGGCTTTTGCCTTGTGCCGCTGCGTAGGCTTTATCGGCTTCATTGGGATAGGAAACACCGAGGTTTTTATGGTAGCCGCTGTTGGGATTACGCTCATTGATGCGGTATTTTCCTTCGGGCGTTTTGCCGTCGCCTTCAAACTGTTTATGCCCGACTGGTTGCTTGCCCAGCGCAATAGGATAGGTTTTCAGCAACTTGCCTTGCGAGTACGCCGACATGGTGCGCTTGCTTTTATGCACAACCAATCTGTCGATAACCGCATTTTTAGGCAACGGCGCTTCACTTGGCATGGTAACGGTTGTCGTGGAACGAATCGGCGCGGCAAACCAAAACACCAAAGCGGCGACAGCCGAAAGCACGACTGCCAACAAGCCGATTTCCAACCCGACTTTCATCTTTCAGACGGCCTTACAAAGCTTTGAACGCTTCGATAAACACTTCCGAACGGTGCGCATAGCCTTTAAACATATCAAAGCTTGCACAAGCCGGGCTGAGCAACACGATATCTCCCGCTTCGGCTTGGGCGTATGCCGTCTGAACGGCTTCTTCCAAAGTGGCGCAGTCGGTCATATTCAAGCCGCAGCCGTCCAAATCGCGGCGGATTTGCGGCGCATCGACACCAATCAAGAACACACCTTTTGCCTTGCCGACAAGCGCATCGCGCAAGGGCGTGAAGTCCTGCCCTTTGCCCATGCCGCCCAAAATCACGAAGAGCGGATTTTGCAAACCGGCAATCGCGGCGGCGGTCGCGCCGACGTTCGTGCCTTTGCTGTCGTCGATGAACACTACGCCGTTTTTCTCGCCGATTTTTTCCACGCGGTGCGGCAGGCCTTGGAAGGTTTTGACGTATTCGAGCAACTTGTCTCGTGGCAAACCGATGGCCTCACACAAAGCCACGGCAGCCATCACATTGGCGGCGTTGTGCAAACCTTGCAACGGAATGTCTTGCGTGGCAATCAAATCTTCATTGCCTTGTTTCAGTCGGCCTGTCTCGCGTTCCAACCAAAAATCGGCTTGGTGCTCCAACGAAAACCATTTCACCTCGCGCCCGGCGCGTTTCATCGCACGGCAGAACGCATCGTCTGCATTCAAAACCTGCACGCCATCGCCACGGAAAATCTTATCCTTGGTATGCGCATAGTCGAGCAAGTCGTCGTAGCGGTCGAGATGGTCTTCGGAAATGTTCAGCACCGTCGCCGCAGTCGGGCGCAGACTTTCAGTGTTTTCCAGTTGGAAACTGGAAAGCTCCAACACCCACACGTCCGCCTTTTTGCCTTCGCGCTGCAATTCCGCCTCCAAAACCGGCGTGCCGATATTGCCCGCGATAACGGTATCCAGCCCGCACTTGATGCAGAGATAGCCCACCAGGCTCGTTACCGTGGTTTTGCCGTTGCTGCCGGTAATCGCAATCACCTTGTCGCCGCGGCGGTTCACAATGTCCGCCAGCAATTCGATGTCGCCCAACACGCGTCCGCCGTTTTGCTTGAACGCCTCGATATCCGGCTGCCGCTCGCTGATGCCGGGGCTGAGCGCCAGAATATCGAAACCGTTGTCCAGCGCATCTTTCAAACGACCCGTGTAAAACACCAGCCCGTCAAACATCTTACCGATTTGCGACACGCGCTCCGGTTTCAGCTCCGCATCATACGCGGCAACCTCCGCGCCGTTTTTACGCAGGTAGGCAATCATGGAAATACCCGTGCCGCCAAGTCCGGCGACGAGGATTTTTTTGTTTTGAAAAGTCATTTTGGTTTTGTCCTAAAACAAATCATATTGTGCAGGGGGGATGTCCGCTCCTGCTCAAGCCGCTTTCAGACGGCATCGCGAGCTGTTCAATAACCCGCCTTCAGGCGTTGGTAAATGTCGCAGCCGTCTTGGTCTCCGTTTTGACAAGCCTTACCAAACCATTCTTGAGCGAGCGCAAGGTCTTGGCACACTCCGCACCTTTCGGCATACATTATGCCCAAATTATTTTAGGCTTCTGCAGCCCCTTGTTCTTTAGCCCTACGATACCACTGCGCTGCCTGTGCATAGTCTTGACGGACGCCTTGTCCATTTTCATACATCACGCCCAACAAGACTTGGGCTTGGGCATGCCCTTGCTCTGCAGCCCTACGATACCACTGCACTGCCTGTGCATCGTCTTGACGGACTCCTAGCCCATT
>NZ_CATNVN010000069.1:0-9180 GCF_951230505.1 uncultured Neisseria sp. | reverse complement strand
ATAGATTAATTTTTAGATTGATTAAATGGATTTATTAGTTTAATATTAGATTATATTAGTTTATTAATAGAAATTATTAGATTTAGATGGCTTGATTTTAGATTGGAATTGGATATGAGTATTTCGGTAGAAGAATTCATAACTGAGCAGGAAGAAAAAGGACGACGTTCTAAATTAGAGCCGTTCAAAACAGACATCCTGTTGCTTAAACAAAAAGGCTTTTCTCAAAAACAGATTCAACAGTTTTTGATGGAAAACGGTCTCAAAGTTGGATTGACGACAATTAACTGGTTTATCAAAACACGTTCAAAATCAGAAACAGTCCATAAACCGGAAAACAGCAAAGTGGAAGTTCAAAAAGCTCCGCATCTACAAAATCATTCGCAAAAAAATGAATCGCAAAATTCAAAAATACCGGCAAATGGCTCATCTGAAACAGCAGGCAAAGGCAAGTTTGACTGGCAGAGCAAGATTGATCCAGAGGCATACAAATGAAAAAGCCGTCCGATTCACTCAGACGGCTGTACCAACAATAACGAATTATTTAATCTGCTCGACTACCAAGCCCTTACTTTCAAGCAAAACTGCTGCCTTACGGTCAAAAGTAACAAAACACGACGCTCCCATCATGCGTCCCAAAAACTCGTTGACTCCGTCGGCAAAATCGCCATTGTCTTCCATAATTGCAAACCCCTCTCCCAGCTCGTCCTCCTGAATAACCAAATTGGGGATAGATTCGGAAAAACTGCGAAGTTGTTGCAAAACAAGGTTTTTTTCCATTTTATAACTACGGGTCAAAACCCATACGCATTCCAAAAATACCGTGGTTGGCACAATCACACTATCAGCACTTTCCAGTAATTCCAATGCCTTATCTCTTTGTACCAAATCGTCATCAACGAACAACCGTACCAAAACATTGGTATCAATAGCAATCTGCCTCATTTGATTTTCAATCCTTCCGAACCTGCCGCCGCCCCAGCATCGGCAATAGCTTCGTTAAGCTCGTCAATAGATAGATGAACATCATGCGGATTGCCCAAACAACCGGCGAAATCCCTAAATGATTTGTCAGAAACAGGTTTCTTCTTTTCTGCCCGTATCCGCAGCTCGCCGTTAGGCAGTTTGCTGACATGGATTCTGTCTCCGGCAGTAATGCCCAAATGCAGCAAAAACTCTTTTTTCAGCGTAACCTGATTTTTAGCGGTTAATCTCAAAGCCGTTCCCATGATTAATCTCCATCAAACAAGTAAGGTAACTTTACCTTACTTTGTATCTCGTCTCAACCCATTTATCCACAAAACCTGTACATATCTCTCCCTCAAAAAGAGTCTATATCCTCTCAAACGTCAATATCCATCTACATCCATCATAAATTGCATAAAAAACAGTCAGGCGCGAGCCTGTAATATTTTTTGATAGTGGTCTGTGGATGTGGTCTTTGTATAAAGGCCGTCCTATACGGACAAAGTTCTATGTCCTCTAAAGCCAAAGTTCTTTGCTCATTATGTACAAACATAATATTTTCAGATACTTATATTCAACATTAAAACTTATTCTTTAAATTTGATTCGGATAAAAATAGGTAAACGAAGCAGAAAAACAGCCCATCACATCTCAAATTGTTGAGAGAAACAGACAAAACAGCCTTTTAGGCGGCATATCTACCGGCAAAAAGCGCAAAAAAAGCTGCCGTAGCAGCTTTGGGGCATGGCTGTGCCAACAGCCTGATGATGGTTACTGTTTTTTCTTATAGTAATTTAGGAGATTTTGACGATGAGGGTTGTCAGGATTCCGCTGTCCGTCCGTATCTGGAGGATGAACGGATTGTTTGATTTGTGCCTCATATTCCGCGAGTACCTTAAGGGCTTTTGCTTCAGGTGTCGGCTGTGAGGGGATTGGCGATCGGTCGGATGCGTAGAAGCCTGCCCAGCCGTTTAGAATGGCTTTTCGCATAGCAGCTTCCAAGTCGTAATTTTTATTTTTGAGGTCTTTGAGTTGGTTGAGCAGGATCTTTTTCTGCTTAATTGTGACTGATTTGCCTTTTTCGGCGCGCATTTTGAGGAAGTCATTCCAAAGATCGAGATTGATCCACTTTTCAAGACGGAAATTGTCGATATCGAGATGGTAACGGCTGTTGAATTGCGGCACTGGTTTACCTTTGACAAGATAGCATAACTCTAACAGACGCTCTTTATTGAGCTGCCAGTGCATCCTGCCGTGTACACCTGCACGTCGGCATTGGATAACGCCTTTGCTGGATAGGAATTTTCTTGCCTTTTCATAGCCACGCCGTGTCAGTCCGAACTCATCGAACAGCTGGGAAGCGGTTTTATAAAACCAACCCTGACGTTTTGGTTCTTTATCGGCCACGTCGCTCCACCAAAACAGCCCTGACAATAATGTCGCTGCCTGAATATTGGAGCCGCACAAAAGCCCGAACTCGCGGTAAACCACGAAGTCCGTTGTAATATGATGGCGGATGTCGGCGGTGAGCATGGTTATCTATTTTCTCTTGTTGTAAAGAGAAAGATTGACTTTCAATTTCCCATTTGTGATTTTCTCAATCCTATACGCTTGTTTTTCGGGAATAATATCCTTCCATTGAGTGACTGCTGAAGGGCTAACATCCAAGTGCTGTGCGGTGGCACTTTTAGAACCGAAGAATTTTAGGACATCTGCTTTTAACATAATTTCTACCTGTCATTTTAAGTATTCTTAAATTATAAGTGTGAAGAAAACTTAAAGCAAGATAGGTTAAGATAACTTAAATACTTTTCAAGCAGGCTAATATCGTGAATAAGACAATCGGACAACGGATTCGGCAAAAAAGGAAAGAGTTCAGATGGACTCAACAAGAACTGGCGAAGAAGCTCAAAGATGTTTCCCATGTGGCAATATCTCAGTGGGAATCAAATACGACCAAACCTAATGCAGAAAATTTATACGAGCTATCTCAAATTCTTGGTTGCGATTTAGGTTGGCTTTTAAAAGGCGAAGGCGAAGATACAAACACTAACGTAGTTTTTATAGAGGATTCAAACAACCGGAAAATTCCCGTTTTGGATATTGCTCAAATAGAAAATTGGAATCTGCGGATACCAATACCCAATCCAATAAAAGGAGCTTATCTTATGAGTAATATCCATGACCCCAACAAATGCTTTGCATTGAAAATTTCTGGTGATTCAATGAATCCAGATTTTGTGGAAGGAGATGTGATCGTCGTTGATATAGAACAAAAGCCTGAACCTGGTGAGTTTGTAGTTGCTCGAATTGATAAGGATGTCGTATTCAGAAAATATCAAGTAGTAAGTTCTGTGAACGGAGAAACCGAATGTTTTTCTCTTTCTCCATTAAATCGGGACTTTCCACCGTTCTCTTCTTCACGTCACACCATTGAAATGATCGGTACCATGGTTGAACATCGCATTTTTCGAAGGAAGCGATAAAAGTCTAATTCTCCCAATAAAAGGTCGTCTGAATTATCAGGCGACCTTTTATTTTATATATAAAAATCAACAGCATGTCTAAACTAGATCACAGAAATTAAATAAATCTTAAATTTCAGCTTACTTAATTATTTAAGTTATCTTAAAATTGGTTTCATCGAAATTAAACGCTCTTTAAATATTTAGAACGAAGCAACCGGCCTTCGGAGATATTTTGGCCTGAAAAGACTGAAACATCATGCGTAAAAAAGGTGATCGAGCCTTTGGGTAAATCGGACAAACGGTTGCAGGCAGCATCTGACCTGCCAAAAAAAATGCCGCGCATCCGGGTTGCCCAGTGGGGTCCGGTAACAGGCGGCAAGTTGGACGTATTTCTTAATCGGGACGTATTCCCGATGCAGCAGCGATAATCTGCGGACAAGCTGCAAAACACATTTTGATTTTTATATTCCCCGCCGTGAGCGGGTATTTATCGGAAAAGTCCGGTAGGGCAAATGCCCAAATGTTCAGACGGCGCTACCCGTCTTTAAACATGTATCCAAATCCAAGCCCGCTTGTGCAAGAAGCGGGTTTCCGTTTGGGTTCATCTGAAATAATCAGAAAAATTATTATAGTTCAAAGGTGTCATTATGACAAATATGATAAAGGCTAAGATTAAAGAACTGCAAAACAAGGCAGCAGAAATCAGTGAACATTTTGAAAACCAATCGTCAGTTTATGTGCGTTCTGGACAGGATATTTTTGAGGCGAACCGTGAGAATCACGATGACGCATTCCTCGCATCGCGCGTCGCAAATGAATACTGGTGGAAATTCGAGTGGTTTCTAAATGACAGTGATCTTTGGAAAGATAGCGATTTTGACGATATTGAAGAGATTGCGGAGGAATTTGAGGGTAGGTTTGCGGGATTTTTTCGGGAGAGTTGAAAACAAGGTTGTCTGAAAACGTGCTTTAGACAACCTTTTCTACCGCCTTAGTTCACATTTGGAGATGAATGATAAGTGGACTGCTGCAATAAAATCAGACTGTCTATAATTTTAACATGGGCGTTGTTGCATTCATTCTATATATTCCGAGGCTGGAAAGAGTACGATAGGCAATCGGCTTTGACAACGATAGCCATCGGATTTCAGGTGTGGATTATATCGGAAATGATTATTTGGTTATCCTTGGATGTCGGCTCATGCCACGGTTGCTCCTCATGGTTTAGGTGATGGATATTCCTGCATCTCTATTTTGAGTGGATAGCTAAGTATGAATCGGTAACACGTTGTATCATCTTTTCGTATGGCAATACTACCTTGACTTGTTTTGCAGTCGGAATAGCTGTACGCATCCAACATGAGTGGCCAGCGATCATACTCGGTAGCTTTATCATATGCTTTGATAATAAGTCCCCACATCATTAAGAGTGTTATTGCATAGATACCTTTTTTAAAAGATTTAAATAACGGGGCATTTCTACCCTCTATTATGAGTTTGAGTATATGCCACAAGATTGGAAGGGTTAAAAACGTAATAGCAGTGATGATAGTCCATACAGAAATTGAATAGTTAAGATATTCGGGATAGATCCCATATTTGTGATTGAAATGATGGATCGAAAATATTTTGGCGATAAATAATGCAAGTGCTGAAGAAACAAATAGTTTCCATGTCCATTTGAATTTTATTGAGATTTCACTATGGTTTTCCCATAGCTGCCAAGCGGAAAATATCACGCATAAAAAAATAAATAGAGGCATACTTTTTATCAAAAGCGAGCCATAAACAACGCTGATAGTAATATTTTCAAATAACTCTTTTTGATTGTTTTTCATGGGCATTTCTTGTTTCGTGTAAAGAGAAGATGTGGTAATCCAATCTTAACACGGGTAGAGAAATGCCCGCCTATTCTCAAGGTCGTCTGAAAATGGTTTCAGACGACCTTCACTTCATCTAAAAGCGAAAGGAAGTAACATGAAAAAAATCCGCAAGCCCGTTAAGCAAATCATTATTGGTACTTATCATAGTATGAGAGCCGCATCTAAACAGGTTGATCTGTTGATGAAAGGTAATGGTGATTTGTGTGTGAATATCGTTCAGGATGGATGTAAGTTCCAAGTTCGCACAGTTGTTTGGCAATGAAAAAGCCGCTTTCATTCAAAAGCGGCTTTTAAGTTGAGATGGATGATCTCGTAGGGGTACGCAGATTATCCTTTTTTTCGTCTTTTATTTCAATATGGAAAAGGTGTGTGTATGAAAAAATCTTTGGGTTTGTTAATTGCGGCGTTACTGGGAGCAGCGCCGGCGACTTATGCTGACGATGTGCTTACAGGCGATACGCGCTTGGCGTGTAAGGCAATTTTATGTCTGTCATCAGGTGATCGTCCAAGCGAATGTGCGTCTTCTATTAGACGATATTTTTCGATTCGCCACAAAAAATTGGGCAATACGATCAAGGCGCGTCGTAACTTTTTAAAAATGTGTCCGAGTAGTTCGGAAAGTGCCGAAATGTCGGGTTTGGTTGATGCAATTGCAAATGGAGCTGGCCGGTGTGATGCTCAAGAGTTGAACCGTATGATGCGTTATTCAAGGTTTGAGAAGGTATGCGAACAAAAAAACAAATATCGCTTTGGCCGACAATATACGATTGATGAAAATTGCCAGATGGTTAAAAAGTTTTACGTCAGACCTGATAAACCGGAATACTGCAAGGCTTATTACGACCACGGATGGACGACTGCGGGCGATAAAGTTCGATATGTCGGCGAAGAGAAGAATGGTGGTCGCTGGGTAGATATTCGTTAAATCTTCACTCCTGCTCTACATAGGCATAAATGTTTAGCAGCTTCGGCAGCCCTGCTATATAGGGCTGCTTTTTTTACAAACACAAACTTGTTCAGGGACGAGCAGGTTTCTTTTTGTAAAAAATCATTTGAACAAACGAAAGGTTATGCCATGAAAGAAGTCCATTTTATTGCACAAGGTAAGGGTGGTGTCGGTAAATCTACGATTGCCACATTTCTTGCCGACTACTTAAAAAATGCCGCAGAATTGCCTGTTCCTCTACACTGTTTCGATACTGACCCTGTAAACCAAACCTTCTTGCGTCATCAGGCTTTCAAACCCGAGCTGGTTAAAATCATGACGGAACACAATACTATCAATTCACGGAATTTTGACGGTTTGGTAGAAAAATTAGTATTCGAAGAAGGCATAGCCATTGTTGATAACGGGGCGGCAACGTTTGTACCGTTGATGTCCTATATGGCGGAGAACTCAATTCCGGAATTGTTGGCTGAGAATAATGTGCGGATGGTAATTCATGTACCACTGACGGGTGGACAGGCATTGAACGACTGTATTACAGGTTTGGTTCAAATACTGAAAAGCCTGAAAGCTGAAGTTGTTGTGTGGTTGAACGATTTTCGTGGAAACGTGGAGCAGGAGAAGCCGTTTGACCAGTTTAAAGTTTATAAAGACTTTAAAGACCAAATTATCGGTATTGTCCATATTCCAAACCGGAATCCCGACACTTTTGGTAAAGACCTGGAGGAGATGACAAGCAAAAATCTGTCTTTGTCTGAAGCAATTACATCTGACTCATTTGGCTTGATGCCTCGCCAACGTCTGCGTACGGTACAGCGTGAGTTGTATGAACAACTGGATCAAATAGAGTTTTTGGCTACTCAACGCCAATCGGAAAAATCAGAGGCATGATATGGGAAAAGCAGAAGTAGATGCCATTATTGCTGACGTGTTCCGGGTTTCAGGTATCAAACTTACAGCAGACGATCCGGTTATTGCTATTCTGTTGGTACAGGAAAGCCGGATGAAAGCCTTGTTGGAAGAACAACGTAACCGTACTCGTGAGGATTTTGACGGAATTACTGCTGAAATCGAAGAACCGTTGAAAACGGCAGTTCAAATTGCTGAAGATTTGAAGACTTATCGTGAACAGATTATGGCAGATCTTCTAGCAGGGTATGGTAAAGAGCTAGCTGAAAGTGAAGGCAAGTTGTACGCCTCAATCCAAGCCAAAATTGACAAACAAATGAAGGGATACCTTGACGAAGTAACAACGAAGATAAACCGGTCATGGTTAGTTGCGGCACTGATTTTCTTCTGTTCCATACTTGTTCTGAAATTTGTTTAGGGAACTTTATGCTGATTGAGAAGAGTGTAGAAGTTGTTACCGTAAAAGTAAGCGTCCTGTTTAATCCAAAGGATGATCAGTTTCCTCACTTCCGTCTCGTTCCACTCGAAGCAGACAGGCAGGGTTATCTCTGCCTGCTGTTTTATATCGACCGAAACAACTTTTTAGTGTTGGAATCCCGTATCAAGCGATATGCGGCAGTTAGACGGCTGTCGCTACTACAGGAAAATGCGCCCTACACGGTTTATGAAATATCGAGGTAATCCATGAAGACATATGACGTGAAAGAAGCGGCTTAATACTGCAAATGCCATCCCGAAACCATACGGGAACATATCCGCGCCGGCCGTTTGACAGCCTCCATGCCCGGACGGAAATACTGTATCACGCAGCCCGCACTTGACGCATTTATAAACGAACTGGAAAATGCGCGGATGCTGGCTTCACTCGAAAGTAGGAGTGAACAAAAATGCCGATCTATAAACGCGAAAATGGCGTCTATTACATTGACATCACAACGCAAAGCGGTCAAAGAATTAGACAATCTTCTCGCACCAAAGACAAAAATGAAGCCCAAAGGCTGCATGACAAACTGAAACATGAATTGTGGCAGCAGGAACATTTCAACGAAAAACCGAAACGACTGTGGGATGAAGCGGCAGTTCGGTGGATTGAAGAGATGGGGGACAAGAAAAGCATCAGGGATGACATAAGCCGTTTGCGCTGTCTAGTTCATTTCAGAGGTATCTTCTTGCACCATATGAGCCGTGATTTCATCATGCAGACTATTAACCGCATGACTTGTTCGGACAGTACCAAAAATCGCTATCTTGCTTTAATCCGATCGATTTTGAATAAGGCGGAAAAAGAATGGGGCTGGCTGGACAATGTGCCGAAGTTGAAACTGTATCGTGAAGCCAAACGCCGTATCCGTTGGCTGAAGCATGAAGAAGCCCAAAGGCTGATTGATGCCCTGCCGGAGTATTTAGCTGATATGGCAGTGTTCAGTTTGGCGACAGGCTTGCGACAACGCAATGTACTGGGGCTGAAGTGGTCGCAGATCAATCTAAGTCGCAAGACGGCATGGATTGAGGCAGACGAAGCCAAAGCAGGACGCGCTATCGGCGTTGCCCTGAATCAGACGGCACTCGGTATATTGGAAAAACGGATGGGCAAACATCCATCTTTTGTTTTTACTCTACCAAACGGTAAACCCGTGAAAAGCATCAGTTCGCGTATTTGGAAAAACGCATTGTCTCAGGCAGGCATTGTTGATTTCAGATGGCATGATCTGAGGCATACATGGGCAAGTTGGTTGGTACAAGCCGGAGTTCCGCTCGCCGCTTTGCAGGAAATGGGTGGTTGGGAAAATGTCGGGATGGTTCAGAAGTATGCCCATCTAGCCCCCGAACATTTGCACGGACACGCGGCTATATTGGACAGTGTCGGTCTTGGTTTCGACACAAAACAGGCACACCCCAATATAGGCGGTGACTAAGAAAAAAGCCTAAACAAATGTTTAGGCTTAGGAAAAGTGGTGGGTCGTGAGCGATTCGAACGCTCGACCAACGGATTAAAAGTCCGCTGCTC